>NZ_QBUE01000007.1:0-195322 GCF_003058045.1 Novosphingobium sp. GV079
CCTCGACCGCATGGGCCCTCATCGCTTCCATCCGAATGATCACCCGGCGAACCGCAACCTATTGCCTTGCTTGAGAAACTTCCGAATCAGGCACTAAGCTGCAATTTTTTTTAGATCAAAATGTTCCAGATTCGATCGGCCGATATCTTCAAGGGAGAGGGCACAGCGTCCTTAGGCTTCGCCATCATATTCCGCCAGACTCACCCGATCAAATAGTGGGCGTGACAGCATTGAAAGCTGGTCGCATTCTCATTTCATGCGATAAAGATTTCAATCGACAGCGCTTTCAGCAAGACCGTTTTGCCCAGTTATCGAGGATTGCCCTTAGCGGCGCTGGACCCGATCTCCTTCCAGCCATTAAAGAGCATGTAGAGGTAATTGAGTTCCAGCTTCAGCGGATACCCAGCAATGGACGCATGGTCGTCCATGTCGCGACCGGCCAGGTGCGGTTCCGTACTAATTAAAGGCCTAGCCAAGCCTGTGTAGACGCCTGCCAGTGCGATATCAATTCTAGTTTTGGTCGAAGGATGTTTCGGCCCAGCAAACTATCGCCAGGTTTGACTTCGTGAAAAGCTCTGCATGTTTGCAGCAGCCCGTTCATTTCGCTGCTTGGCGCGAGTTAAGCCGGGTGCGACGAACGAGGGAACTGGATCAAATGTCGACTTGCATCGCGGGCACAATGCTGCGTCCCGGCGCCCCGTTTGCACCATGATGGTAACGATTTTCGCTGTCGCGATGCAAGTTGGGCAAGAGGGCCAGCCAGTTGGACTGCCTGAATTATCGGGCAGGAAAAGGTATCCTTCGAACGCTATCAAATCGCTAATTTTGCTATCTGCTTCAAGTAGGCGTTGATTTTCCTTCTCAAGGCATGAGTATCGTTCAGCCAATTCGATATGTTCGATTTTTATCTCTGCAAGACTCTCCATAAGTTCTGCTAATTTCATCTTAAAAGTCGCAGCGTCGTATTGGTGCTCTATACCTCGAAGCGCTTTCGCAATTCCAAATGCGTTGTTGATCGCGGTAATCGCCGCAAACGCTTCCATGTCTGCCTCACTGTGAAATCCGGCTTATGCCAACATCTTTTCTCAGGCGCCTGCCTCTAGAGTCCGAGCACTATGGGCGCGTTTAGGCTCAGAGTGCAAGAACTGCGCGTTAAGGCTGCCTGCGCAAAAGTCGATGCTGAATGAGGAGGCTGTAAATGCGTGGCGTCCGAACACGCGACCCAAGGAGCAGTCAGCGCGCTCCGCGTCCTCCTATTCTGCATCTATTGCTACTGTTTATCAGCCGCGCTTTCCGCCTCAGCTGCTGCTTCCTTCGCTCGATCCGCCGCCTCTGCCGCATCATCCGCCGCGTCTCGCGCATCAGGAACGACGTCACGCCAGTTTTCGCTCCTGAACCGTTGGGCCTGACTTTGGGCGTCCGCAGCGGCAGCATGAGCCGACTCTGCGGCATCCTGCGCATCGACTGCCTTGGAGTGCGCCTCTTCCAGTTGCGCACGCAGCGCTTCGTTTTCGCTCTCCAGTTCGGAAACGCGCTCTTCCAGCTCTTGGCGGCTGGGTTCATCGGAACACCCGGCAAGAATCAACAGCAGCCCAGCCGATAGTGCCCGCATAAAAACCCCCATGCCGCCTGCGCGGCCAGCGTCAGGACGCGGGGTTCATTTGGCGCCTGCACGAGCGCCGCGGTGATGGCCTTGGTGGCAGAAGCCCGGTCGTCTTTGGCAAGAAACGCCAGCGCGCGAAGCCGTTGCGAGGCAGCGTCTGACGTGGCGCCGAGATCGGCGAGCGTGCGATCGGGCAAGCCGCGCTGCAAATCGGCCTCGGCCACGAGCTGCGCCATGTCCGCCGGCGCATGGCCTGATTTTGCCAGCTTTTCGAGCGAGGTCGCTGCCGCTTCGCCGTTGCCCAGCGCCAGCGCATTGCGGGCATGCAGTTCCAGCAGCTGGGGATCGTCGGGCGTGGCGGTCATCGCGATCGCCAGATCGCGTTGCGCGGCGGTAAAATCATGCGCGGCATATTCGCGCATGGCCCGCTGGCCGGCAGCCTTGGGATCTTCCCCGCAACCAGACAACAGCGCCGCGCCAAGGCAGAAAATTGCTAGCGAACGTTTCGTATGGGCCATTAACGCTTCCCTCCGCGCTCGCTTCTACGCGTGGTCCATTGCGTTTGTCCTAACCGATTTAGGCGGACGAGGGGGAGCCAGACGATGTTGCAGGGCGCGCTCCATCCCGGCGTAACCGGGCCTGGCCCGCGTCTATGCCGCGCGTGATTTTCGTGAGCACGATCGCGCAATGATGGTGTGGCCTTAGCGCGACTGCAACTGCAGCGCGTGATCGGCGGTTCAGATTAGAAAATCCGCAGCATCGTGCGGTTCATCGCGCCCAGCATCGGCATCAGCCAGCTTCTGGGCATCATTGGCGGCCTTGGCCGCGGCGGTCTTGCCGGCGCGGTCGGCCAGGGCTTGCCAGGCGGCCTGGGAGCGCAGGTATTTGTCGCGCTGGTTGGCCAGGCCGCTGTCGCTGGCAGCCTTGGCGCTGAGGGCAACCTGCCTGAGGTAGAAGTCCTGTACTTCGGACATGGTCTTTTCCTTCGGGCGAGGTTGCCGGTTTGGCGTTCAGCCTACCATCTGGGCGACGATGTCGCGCAGTTGCTGCCGGCTCAACCCACAAAGGGCAGGTTGCGGGCGCTGGGCGCCGCGCGGAGAGGGCAGGGGGTAGGTGGTATGCAGATTGGAAGTAGAGAACGTATATTGCGTATTCATGATAGTCCCGGGCGCCTGTTAGGCGCCTTTTATAATTGTTGGGCGTCTACCGCCGTTTGCGCATGGCGGCCGGGCCGCCAGCAATCTTTTCACGATAGACGATACGGCCCTTGGTAAGGTCGTAGGGGGTCATCTCGACCCGGACGCGGTCGCCCACGATCGAGCGGATGCGGAATTTGCGCATCTTGCCCGCGGTGTAGGCGATGATCCGGTGATCGTTTTCCAGAAGGACGCCGAAGCGTCCATCTGGAAGGATCTCGTCGATTTGGCCTTCAAGGGTCAGGAGATCCTCTTTGGCCATGGGCTTAAACCGACTGAAGGTTGACCGCTGCTTCCTTGCCGCGGCGATCGGTTTCCAGTTCGAAGCGGACGCGCTGGTCCTTGGACAGCGTGGCCATGCCCGAGCGCTCAACGGCGCTGATGTGGACGAAGCTGTCTGCGCCGCCGCCATCGGGGGCGATGAAGCCATAGCCCTTGTCGGTATTGAAGAACTTTACGGTGCCGGTCAGCATGAGTGTTTCCTTTTCACGAAACAGGGGATCCCGCCAGCAACAGCGCTGGCGGAGCTTGTAGCGAGAGAAAGGAAGGATCGGCTTGCCCGTATGAATGACGCGCTTGGCGCCAGGCGTGAGCTTCAAAATCCGTCGCAGGCGACGTTAGCAAAGCAGCATATGGCAAATGGCCGGCGATTTGTCAATGTCGGTGCCACGCCTGGCAAACTACTTGGCGCCTGCCAAGTAATGCCGGCGATTTTGTCGCGGTGCCGGGCTGCATTTCATCGCGAACAGCCCGGCCCACGCCGCTCAGACGATTCGCCTGCCGGTTCAATCGGCCAGCATGCCGGCCAGGCGCGCGGTGATGATCGCCTTGGCATCGCCCATGATGCGGTCCACCAGTTCGGCCACGGTCGGCACGTCGTGGATCAGGCCCTGGACCATGCCGGCGGTCCAGATGCCGTGTTCGGGATCGCCCGAGATCAGCCCCTCGCGCCCGCGCGCGCCCTTTACCAGATGCGCGATTGCCTCGAACGGCTTGCCCTCGCGCTCGATCCGCACGGCTTCTTCGGCCACGCTGTTGCGCGCCACGCGCGCCGTGTTGCGATAGCTGCGGAACAGAAGGGCAGTGGCGCGTTCGTCGTTGGCCACGATCGCCTGCTTGATGCCGTCATGGATCGGCGCTTCCTGCGTGGCGCAGAACCGCGTGCCCATGTTGATGCCTTCGGCGCCCAGGGCCAGCGCGGCAGCCAGGCCGCGCCCATCGCCAAACCCGCCCGAGGCAATGATCGGAATCTTCACCTTGTCGGCTGTGGCGGGAATCAGGATCAGGCCAGGCACGTCGTCCTCGCCAGGATGGCCGGCGCATTCGAAGCCGTCGATCGAAATGGCGTCCACGCCCATGCGCTCGGCCGAAAGCGCGTGGCGCACTGCCGTGCACTTGTGGATCACCTTGACCCCGGCCGCCTTGAATGCGGCGACGTGTTCATCGGGGCGATAGCCGGCGGTTTCCACCGCGGTGATTCCGCTTTCGATGATCGCTTGGCGATATTCGGCATAGGGCGGGGGGGTGATCGCCGGCAGGATCGTCAGGTTCACGCCAAAGGGTTTGTCGGTCATCGTGCGGCAGCGCGCGATTTCCTTGACCAGCGCTTCGGGAGTGGGCTGGGTCAACGCGGTGAGAAAGCCCAGCGCGCCGGCATTGGCCACCGCTGCTACCAGTTCGGCCGTGCCTACCCATTGCATGCCGCCCTGGGCGATCGGGTGTTCCACGCCGAACAGTTCGGTAAAGCGGGTCTTGATCATGGCGGCAGGCAATCCTCTTGGCATGTTTGCCGGGCAATCTGCCAGCCTTCCGGCACCCTTGTCAATTAACCAACCAACTAAAGGGGTGTGTGGAAACGGCGGCGCGCTCGGCCAATAGTCCAATATCGGCATGGCCGGCATCATGGCAGGGCTGGTGCAAACAGATTGTGGAGTGGAGGAGTTATGTCGAAACGCCTGATTGCCCCGGCACTTGCTGCCATGTTCCTGATTGCTGGCAGTGCCCATGCCGCCCCGCCGCCGGCCCCGGCCAGCTGGGCCCGCTGCGCCATATGCCATGACAACACCAAGGGCGGCCCCAACAAGATCGGGCCCAACCTCTATGGCGTGGTGGGCAAGAAAGCCGGCACGCACGCGGCCAACTTCCGCTATTCCGATGGCCTCAAGAAATCGGGCCTGACGTGGAACGCTGCCACGCTCGACAAGTGGATCGAAAACCCCCGCGCGCTGGTGCCGGGCACAATGATGTCGTTCCCCGGCCTGAAGGACCCGGCCAAGCGGGCCGAACTGGTCGGCTATCTCACCAGCCTCAAGTAAACGTCGCCTTTCCGGGTCGCAACCGGACCGGGCCGGGTAGCAAGCCGCTACCCGGCCTTTTTCGTGCGCATCAGTTCAGCGGAAAAAGGGACGGGCAAAAAAAGGCCGGACAGGCCCGGGGAACTGGGCTGTCCGGCCAATGTCCCGGCGCCTGGAGAGCAAGCGCCGGGGCGGTGATGATCGGTACCGGGTAAAGGCCGATCAGAAGAAGAGGATGCCGCCCAGGGCGACCGTGTCGGACTTGGCGCTGTTGCCATTGTGCGCCTGCGCCTTGGCCGAGACATATTCGCCGATCAGGGTGACCCAGCTGGTCAGGCCATAGCGGACCTGGCCGACATAGCTGCTGTTCTTCTTGACCAGCGTGGGCGTGGTGGCAGCGTCGACCGCGTTGGCAAAGTCGAGCCGGCTTTCGCCATAGCTGCCGCCGACCGAGACCTTGCCGAACGTGGCCAGGGCCTGGGCATAGAAGCCGTGGCTGTCGCGGGCATGGCCAAGGCCATCGCTATCGAGCAGGTTGAGCACCGTGGTGCCCAGGCCCTGCGCGGTGTAGTAATAGCCCACGGCCGTAACCGGGCCGACCGTCAGCTTGGCGCCCACGTCGAGGCCCTTGCCGGTATAGCTATAGGCGCTGGCCACGGTATCGTGCTTTTGCGTAATGCCCGAGAGCCACAGGTGCGCGCCCACGGGGCCCAGCTTGCCATCATAGGTCAGCTTGGCCTGGAAGCCGGGGCTGGCGTTCTGTTCGGCCGGGCCGGTGAGCGAGCTCAACGGCTGGAACACGCCAAATGCCGCCTTGAAGCCCGAGAAGCCGGGCGTGGTATAGGTAATCTGCGGCTGGAAATCGGTGTAGATATAGCCCGATCCGATACGGCCCAGCGTGGTGTTGGCGGGCGCCACGTTGCCACCCGGCGCGCCGGACGAGAGCAGCGTGATATCGTTGAGAATGGCGTCAGAGCCGAACAGGCCGATATCGCGGCCGATCTTGATCTCGCCAAAGCCGGCGCGGCCAAACGTGAGATAGGTCTGGCGGAAATCGATGCCCGAGGTGGCGAGCGCGGTGGGCTGGCCGCCGTTGTTGGCGCCCAGCGCGCCCCATGCCGCGCTGTTGATGCCCGGATACATGCCAAAGTGCGCGCCCACATCCCAGCCGCCCTGGTGCGTGGTGGCTTCCACTTTGAGGAAGCCCGGCAGCAGGCCGTTGCGCACCGAAGAGGTGCTGTTGCCGCCGACATTGGCAATGCCACCGGCCACCGCCGTGCGGGCCGAGGGCGACTGTGGATTGTCGTGCACGTAAAAGCCGTTGACCGAGCCCGAGAAGCTGAGCGTTACATCGCCCACTTCCAGGCCGACGCCGCTGGCGGTGCGGCGCACGAAGCGGTCGCTGTCCGGTGCGGCTGCGGCGGCTACCGGTGCCGGTGCCGCGGTAGGTGCCGGCGCGGCATTTTCGGATTCATCTTCGCGCAGCAGCTGCTGGTATTCCTCGTCAGAGAGGATGCCCTTCTCATGCAGTCGCTTGAGCAGCGCGGCCGATGTGCCGGCCATGGCGGGCGCAGCGCCCAACGTCATCCCAAGCGCGGTCGTCGCGACGAGCAAAGCGCGCGCCAGCCCCTTTTTTCCCTTCATTGGTCCATCCCCTGCCATCGTTTTCTTGCCCCAAAGGGCAGGCGGAACGATGCGCCGGGGCGGCCCGCAGCGAAATTGGACTATGGTTCTCGTTCCAAGGAACTACGCAAGTTTGCGGTATAAGATCCTCTCCCACCCCGTGGGGGAGGTGCCAGCCCGCAGGGCTGGCGGAGGGGGCTTGTAGAATTTCGCGCAGAGGCGCTGAGGCGCAGAGAACATAGAATCTCTGCGCCTCAGCGCCTCTGCGCGAACCCCATCTCCGTTTCAGTTGACGGGAAAGGTAAGGGTACTCAATCCCCCACCACGGCTCCCCAAGGCGCCACACCCGCCGGCACCGTGGCAATGGTCTGCCCCGCCATCAGGTCCACCACCGAAACATCGTTCGACAGCCCATTGGCGGTGTAGGCCCGCGTACCATCGGCGTTGAGCGCGAGATGCCACACGCGCTTGCCCACCGGGATCGTGGTCTTGACCGTGTGGCTCGCCACATCGACCAGGGCGATGCGATCGGCACGGCCGAGCGCGACCACGGCGGTCTTGCCATCGGGGGTGAAGCGGATGCCGCAGGGCATGATCTTGTAATCGGCCACGCCGGGGATCGCGAAGTGGATCGTGGCCGTGATCGCGCGCGTCTGCGGATCAGCGATCTGCACCACGCCGCCCACTTCGGCCGCGATCCACAGCTGCTTGCCATCGGCGGTGAATTCCACGTGGCGCGGGCGCTTTTCGGTTTCCATGGTGGAAACCACCGCATGGCTGGCCAGGTCGATCCAGCTGACCGCGTTGTCTTCTTCCGAGGTCACGACCAGCCACTTGCCGTCCGGGCTTTGCGCAATGCCTTCCGGCTCCTTGCCCACCGAAACCTGGAACGCCACGCGGCCGCTGGCGAGATCGATCGCGCTGACGGCGGCATCGTTTTCGTTGGCCACGAACACGGTCTTGCCATCCTGGCTCAGGAAGAACTGTTCCGGATCTTGCCCCGCGCCGATTTCGCGCAGAATCTTGCCGGTCTGTCGGTCGATCACTTTGACCGCGTTGTCGTTGCTCACGCAGACCAGCACGAAGCGCCCGTCCTTTGACAGGGTGATGCCGCGCGGCCGTTCGCCCACTGGCCAGGTGGCAAGGGACTTGCCACTCGCGCCGTCGATCACGCTGATCGAATTGCCGCGTTCGTTGCTGACATAGACGGTCTGCGCCTGCGCGGTGGCGAGCGGCAGCAGGGCGGCAATAGCGGCGAGCGCCGCGCGAGCAGTCAAACGCATGGGGCAGGATCCTCTTCCGTCATATGCACCTTAGGCGGTGCCTGCCCGCCTGGGCATTCGACCAAAGGTCAATTTCTCCCATGGCTTGCATGGTTCATCACCATCCGCAGTGTCACGGAGCTTGCCAAGCCCAAGATTCGTGCCAGACCATAAAACTGGGAAAGGGAATGACGCGATGAAGTTCACCGGACGACTGGCGCTCTGCGCGGCAGCCGGGGTTTTTACCCTTGCCGGCGCCACGCATCTCCTGGCCCACGGCGATGTGACGCCGCAGCCCGTCGATACCACGGCGCTGCCCGATATCCAGCCCAACAACGACACCTGGTTGCAGCACAATCCCTATCGCGGCAATGCCAAGGCGATCGAGATCGGCCATCACGCCTATGCCCAGAACTGCGCGCGCTGCCACGGCATCGATGCCATTTCCGGCGGTATCGCGCCCGATCTGCGTTACCTGGAACTGGGCGATTCCGGCGATGAATGGTTCGTTCAGCGCTATCACCATGGGTCGGTGCGCGACGGCAAGGTCTATATGCCGCCGATGGGCGAGATCCTGGGCCAGAAGGCCGGCTGGGCCATCCGCGCCTGGCTTGAAACCGTGCACGAGGAATAAGCCGGTGGCTGTCACGCGCCGCACCCTGCTGGCTGGCCTTGCCGCTGCTGCCGTCCTGCCCCGCGCGGTGGAGGCAGCCCCTCTGGCCAAGGTCAAGGCCAGCGGCATGCTGCGCGTGGCGATCTACCAGGACAACGCGCCATGGTCGTGGGACGAGGGCGGCCAGATCAAGGGCATTGACGCCGATCTCGGCCGCGCCCTGGCTGCGGCGCTCGGCGTCAAGGCCGATCTGGCAATCTTCCCGGCCGGCGAAAGCGTCGAAGACGATCTGCGCAATGCAGTGTGGCGTGGCGGGCTGCTGGGGTTCCAGGCAGCCGATGTCATGCTGCATGTGCCGTTCGATCCCGCCTTTGCCGCCGCGCAAGACCAGGTGGCGATCGTCGCGCC
Source organism: Novosphingobium sp. GV079 (assembly GCF_003058045.1). Taxonomy (NCBI): domain Bacteria; kingdom Pseudomonadati; phylum Pseudomonadota; class Alphaproteobacteria; order Sphingomonadales; family Sphingomonadaceae; genus Novosphingobium; species Novosphingobium sp. GV079. The sequence goes on from NZ_QBUE01000007.1 coordinate 9,000, forward strand.
CTATGCGCGGGAGCGCTTCGGCCTGGCCTGCGCCACCGGCAAGGGCCTGGAATGCGAAGGCATTCCCGTCTCGTTCAAGGGGCACAAACTGGCCGTCGAAGTGGCCACGATCCCTGATTATTACCTGATGGGCCAATTCGGCGGCGCGCTCGCCAAGGATGTGGCACACTATCCCAATGGCGTGTCGGCGGTTTCGGCACTGGTCAAGGGCGATGCCGATGCCGCCATGGCGACCACGGCGCAGCTCGAATACGGGCTCAAAGGCCAGGCCAGCGGCTTTGCCCGGCGCAAGGGGCCCTTGCCGATGATGACCAGCCCCGGCTGGGACGTCGGCATGGCCGTGAAGGAATCAAGCCGCACGCTGGGTGATGCCCTGGAAGAGATCGTGGGCCAGATGCAGAAAGACGGCCGCCTGGCCGCGCTTTGCCAGCCCTATGGCGTGAACTGGCAGGCGCCGCTGGCGGGTTGAGGCCCACCCCTCCGTCAGGCCTACGGCCTGCCACCTCCCCACCATGTGGGGAGGATACGAGATCCTCCCTGGCGCGCAGCGGCGGGGAGGGGGACCGCGCGCGCAGCGCGTGGTGGAGGGGTAATTGTTGCGCAGCAAACCTAGTGCCAAGGTCCAATTGTGGCCCGCGCACGATGGAATAGGTTCCCAGATGTCAGGTGGGCGGGGCAGGGGGCACCGGCCGCAGCAAACCACCATCCGCCCCCCATAATCAGCGCAACGTGATCAGCCCGCACGAGAGGCTGCACGATCAATCGGAGGTGTGATGATGAAGGGATTTTTCAAGGCGACCGCAGCCTGTGTGCTGGCCATCGCCATGGCCGCTCCTGCGCTGGCCGATGGCGCGCCCGCTGCGGGCCCGGGCGATGCCGACCTGATGGCCGATGCCACCACCACGGGCGACGTGCTGACCTATGGCATGGGGCCGCAGGCGCACCGGTTCAGCCCGCTCACGCAGATCAACACCGCCAATGTCGCCAAGATGGTGCCGGCTTTCGCAGCCTCGCTCGGCGGGGAAAAGCAGCGCGGCCAGGAATCGCAGCCGATCGTCTATGACGGCATGATCTATGTCACCGGCTCCTATTCGCGCGTCTTTGCGTTCGATGCGCGCACTGGTGAAAAGCAGTGGGAATACGATGCCCGCCTGCCCGACGGCATCATGCCCTGCTGCGACGTGGTCAACCGCGGCGCGGCAATCTATGGCGACAAGATCATCTTCGGCACGCTGGATGCGCACGTCGTGGCGCTCAACCGCAAGACCGGCAAGGTCATCTGGAACAAGACCGTGGCCGATTACCAGGCCGGCTACAGCCAGACCGCCGCGCCGCTGATCGTCAAGGGCCTGGTCATCACCGGGGTATCGGGCGGTGAATTCGGCGCGGTCGGCGTGGTCGAGGCGCGCGACGTGAACACTGGCGAACTGGTGTGGAGCCGCCCGGTGATCGAAGGCCACATGGGCACTCTGCGTGGCCAGCCCAACGGCATGACCGGCAAGCTCAACGCCACCTGGCCGGGTGACTTGTGGAAGACCGGCGGTGGCGCCACCTGGCTTGGCGGCACCTATGACCCGGAAACCAACCTGATCTTCTTCGGCACCGGCAACCCGGCGCCGTGGAACAGCCACCTGCGCCAGGGTGACAACCTCTACACCGCCTCGACGCTGGCGATTAACCCCGACAACGGCCAGATCGTTTGGCACTATCAGACCACGCCGCACGATGGTTGGGACTTTGACGGCGTGAACGAATTCATTCCGTTCGATGCCACCGTCAACGGCAAGGCGATGAAGCTGGGCGCCAAGGCCGATCGCAACGGCTATTTCTTCGTGCTCGACCGCACCAACGGCAAGTTCATCAGCGCCAGCAAGTTCGTCATGCAGACGACCTGGGCCAACGGCTTCAACGCCAAGACCGGCCGCCCCAACTATATCGACGACAACCGCCCCGGCGCGCCTGACATGGCCGGCGGCAGCGAGGCCAAGGGCAAGACCGTGTTCGCCAGCCCTTCGTTCCTGGGCGGCAAGAACTGGATGCCGATGGCCTATTCCGACCAGACCGGCCTGTTCTACATCCCGTCGAACGACTGGGGCATGGACATCTGGAACACGCCGATCGCCTACAAGAAGGGCGCGGCCTATCTCGGCGCCAGCTTCACGATCAAGCCGATCGCCGAAGATCACATCGGCGCGCTGCGCGCGATGGATCCCAAGACCGGCAAGATCGTGTGGGAATACAAGAACAAGGCCCCGCTGTGGGGTGGGGTGATGAGCACCGCTGGCGGCCTGGTCTTCACGGGCACGCCCGAAGGCTATCTCAAGGCCTTTGACGCCAAGACCGGGCAGGAGCTGTGGAAGTTCAACACCGGCTCGGGCGTGGTCGGCTCGCCGATCACCTGGGAACAGGATGGCGAACAGTATGTCGCCGTGATGTCGGGCTGGGGCGGCGCCGTGCCGCTGTGGGGTGGCGAGGTCGCCAAGACCTTCAAGGAAATCAGCCAGGGCGGCGCGCTCTGGGTGTTCAAGCTGCCCAAGTCATGATGGGTCGGGGCGGAAGCTGGGGGGCTTCCCGCCCCCTGCCCTTCACCGGGGTGCTGGCAACAGCGCCCCGGGCCATCGTGGGGCCCGTTGTGGAAGGCGGCGGGTCCCGCACACCCTTGCGGGTGCGGAGCGCACCTTCCCCCTCTTGCTTTTCCCCGCGGCCGGCCGATAGTGCCGCTATGGCCAACGCCACGCCCGAACGCATCCTGGTTGTCGATGATCACCCGCTGGTGCGGGACGGGCTGCGCAGCCTGCTTGCCGTTACGTTCGAGCATTGCGACATCCTCGAAGCGGCCGGCGTCGAGGAAGCCTGCACGGTGCTCGCCAGTCATGGCGATTGCGATCTGGTCCTGCTCGATCTCAACATGCCCGATGCCACGCGCCTGTCGGGCCTGGTGCAACTGCGCGAAGCATTTCCGATGGTGCCGGTGCTGATGGTCTCGGGCAGCTTTGACCGCGCCCTGGTGCAAGAAGCGCTCTCTGCCGGCGCGGCCGGTTTCCTGCCCAAGTCGATGAAGCGCGATGGCATCGTCAATGCGCTGCACATGGTCATGGCTGGCGAAATCTACATTCCCGATACCGGTCTGGAAGAAACCCCCGCCAGCGCCGAGGAAGCGCAGATCCGCACGCGGATCGACAGCCTCACGCCGCAGCAAAAGGTCGTGCTGCACCATCTCGTGCATGGCCGGCTCAACAAGCAGATCGCGCACGATCTCGATGTCTCGCTCACCACGGTCAAGGCCCACGTCTCGGCCATCCTGCAAAAGCTGGGCGTGTTCAGCCGCACCCAGGCCGTGATCCTGGCCAACCGCGTCCATTTCGATTGACGGCATGCGTGGATTTCCATCACCCCCCGACCCCCTCCTCTGAAGAGGAGGGGGAGTTAAGGCATTGATCTGAAAAGCCCCATCCTCTTTAGAGGAGGGGGTTGGGGGCGGTGCGAAGCCTGAAACTACGGTCGCGCGCAGGGGCTTCGACAAGCTCAGCCCGAACGGATTTCAAAGGTAATTCAAAAACTCCGTTCGCCCTGAGCCTGTCGAAGAGCCTGTCCTGAGCCTGTCGAAGGGCGCCAAACTCCGCCCGATTCAATGCATCATCGTCTGCAAAAGCGCGCGCAGCTGCGCCGGCTTTACCGGCTTGCCCAATAGCGGCAGCTTCTGCCCAGCCAGGCGTTCCTTCAGTTCCTCGCTGCGATCGGCCGAAATGATGATCGCGGGCACGCTGCGGCCCAGGCTGGCGCGCACGTCGTGCACGGCCTGGTCGCCGGTTTCGGCGTGATCGAGGTGAAAGTCGGCAATGATCACGTCGGGCGTTTCGGCGCCCAGCCGGTCGATCGCGGCCGGCCCGCTGCCGGCAACCAAGACCTGGCAACCCCAACCGGTCAACAGCGTTTCCATGCCCAGCTGGATCTGCGTTTCGTTGTCGATTACCAGAATGCGCCGGCCCTGGATGGCGCGATCGCGCACCGGCTTGGCCGTGGTGGGAGCAGTATCGGCCTGGCTTTCGCCCAGGGGCACGGTGATGGCAAAGCACGCGCCCGCGCCCGCGTCCGAGGTCAATTCCAGCGGATGCTGCAGCATGGCCGTGGCGCGGCGCACGATCGCCAGGCCCAGCCCTTTGCCGGGAATGCGGTGGCTGTTGTCGAGCCGGCGGAACTCTTCGAAAATGCGCTCCTGCTGGTCCTTGGGGATGCCTGGGCCGGTATCGGCCACGCTGATCCGCACCTGCCCCGGGGTGGGGCTGTCGGTCGTCACGCGCACGTGCCCGCTGCCGGTATAGCGGATGGCGTTGGACACCAGGTTCTGCAGGATGCGGCGCAGCAGGCGCGCGTCGCTGCGCACCCATACCGGCGCGGTTTCCACGGCAAACGTCAGGCCCGCCGCGTGCGCGGTCGGGGCAAATTCGGTCTGCAAGGTGCCGAGCAGGCCGGCCAGGTTCACGTCGGTGAGGTTGGGGGTGATGGCGCCGGCATCGAGGCGCGAGATTTCGAACAGGGTTTCCAGCAGGTCTTCCACCGAATTGAGCGAGGTGGAGGCCTGGTTGACCAGCGCGCGGGTGGGCAGGGCAAGCCGCCGCTCGGTCAGCGCGGCGATGAACAGCCGCGCGGCATTGAGCGGCTGGAGCAGGTCGTGGCTGGCGGCGGCAAGAAAGCTGGTCTTTGACCGGTTGGCCATTTCCGCGGCGGTCTTGGCCTCCAGCAGCTGCGCCTCGATCGCGCGGCGTTCGGCCACTTCGGATGCCAGGCGGCGGTTAAGCGCGGTCAACTCGGTGGTGCGCTCGGCCACGCGGCGTTCCAGCGTTTCGGCGGTATTCTGCAGGATCTGCCGGGCGGTGGTCGGCTCTGTCACATCCAGGAAGCCCACCACCATGCCGCCCAGCGCCGTAGCGGTGGTGCGCACTTCCCAGATGCGATCGCCCACCGTGGCCAAGCGGTTGCGCACCGTACCCTCGGCCTCGGTGCGCCAGGCCAGCGCGTCGGCCCCGTCCATCGCCAGGGTCTGGGCGCAGAAGCGCACCAGGTCTTCGTGGTTGCCGATCGCCGCGCTCGCGTCGCCGGCCAGGCCCAGCAGGCGTTGCAGGGCGCCGTTCCACGCCGTCAGGCGGCGGCCGGCATCGAACATGCACACGCCTTCCACCAGGTTGTCGAGCAGGGCCTGCAACGCCAGGTTCTGTTCGGCCAGATCGCGGGCACGGGCGCGGGCATCCTCGGCCTTAGCCTCGGTAATGTCGGTATAGATGCCAACGATGCCGCCCTCGCTCGTGCGCAGCTCGTTGATCTGGATCCAGCGCCCATCCGACAGGGCCTGGACATGGCCGCCCGATGCCACGGCATGGCGCGCCAGCCGGTCTGACACCCAGCGATCGGGCGCCGACAGCGCGCCGGCCGGGCGGCGCTGCTGCGCCAGCAGACTGATGATTTCGTGGAACGTGGGATTTTCCGGCAGCAGCTCGGCCACTTCTGGCCAGAAGCCCATGTACGCCTCGTTGAACAGCACCAGGCGATCTTCGGCATCGAACAGGGCAAAGCCCTCGTTGATCGATTCGATCGCATCGCGCAGGCGCGTCTCGGCCGCTTCGGCCGTGGCATGGGCCTGGGCCAGCTTGGCGTTGACCGTGGCAAGCTCGCCCATGGCCTGTTCCAGCGCGCGGGTGCGATCGCGCACCAGTTGCTCCAGCGTGATCGCCCGCTCGAACATCGAAAACGCCGAATGCGACAGGTCGGTCGATCGCTCTACCCGGTCGATCAGCGTGGCGTTGATCTTGCGCAGCTTGCGCAGTTCGCCTTCCAGCCGCGCGATATGCTGCGCGGCATCTTCTGGCGCAGCCGTGGCAAAAGGCGCGCTATCCGTCATCGCCCGATCGCCAGCCCGCTGAACGTCTGGTTGACATGCAGTGCGTGGAATTGTTCGCCGTAGGTGTTGAAGCCCACCACGCCGTTGCGGCGATAGATTTCCGAAATCGGCCGGCCCAGCTGGCGCCGCTCGGCATTGATGCGGTTGAGCACGCAGTCGAACGCGATGATGTGATCGATTTCGCCCACCGCCTCGCGAATTTCCGCCATTGTCGCGTTCAGGCTTTCCAGCTGGTCGACCGGCTCGCCCAAGGTCAGCACGATGCCTTCGTCGATCGCGCAGTAAAAGGTCAGGCTGCCATCAGCGTGGGCGGTCTGCACCGCCCGCACGTGATAATCGCCCCCGGCGCGCACCATCGGCGGGCAGGCGGCAAACAGCGCCATGTCGGGCTTGCGCATGTCGATCCCGCCATAGACCGTGCTGGCCAGGCGCAGGTATTCCTCGGCCGCCGGCTCGGCATTGATCTCGGTCACGCGGCGGGCGCCGGCATCGGCGCCGGTCACCACCATCTTGACCGCGCCGGGCTTGTAGTGCTGGCGGCGGAACACGTGCAACGGCCGCGTGGTCGACACGATCGCCACCACCGCGCCGGCTGCATGAAACATGCCATCGGAATAGATGCCGGTTTCCTTGAACATCAGCCCATCGCCCGATGATCCCCCCACCAGCGGAATTTCGCCCAGCGCATCCTGCACGGTCATCGCCAGCAATTCCTCGCTGTGCGACAGGCCATCGACCAGGAACAGCGCGGCGTGGTTCACCTTGCGGCCCAAGGACTGGATCGAGAGGCGCTCGCTGCCCACTTCCGCGCGCGCCACCAGGTCGCGCACTGCCGCCCGCGCAGCGCTGGCATCAAAGTGCGCCAGATCGTCAAAGCGGTGGCTGACCATGTGGAAACTGTCGGCCGGAAACGCGATCAGGCTGATCGAATCCTCGTCATAGCCGGCCTCGGTCAACTCGCCCGAACTGGTGCAGCCGATCATCGGAAATCGTTCCATCGACCAGCCGCGCGCCGCCCGCGCCAGCATTTCCCGATCGTAGCGGTGGGAACAGAACATCACGGCCCCCGCCAGGTGTTCGGGCGCGATCGTTCGGCTGATCTGGGCAAAGGCCTCGAAAGGATCGGATGCATGGGATGAAGCCACGCCAACCTCGCAGGTGCGAATATCCAAGACCCTCTCCAATCGCCGCTATTGTCTTGTTATCGTTGCCTTCGCGCGCGCAGGGCGGCGATCAAGGCAGGGTCACAATACAATGGTTCGGCCGCTATCGGAAAGGGCGGCGATACAAAAATATGATGGCTTGCTCAGGATTCTCCGCGCGGCGGTGGCCCGCCTTCTTCCAGGGCCAGGGCCTCGGCATCGGTGAACAGCCGCGCATGGCCGAGAAAGCGAACACCTTCGGGCGTTTCCAACGACATGCCGGCGCCGCGCCCCGGCGCGACATCGATGGTAAGCTGGGTGTTCCGCGCATATTCGAACTGCGCCGCGCCGATCCACACCGGCACATCGCCGGCAATATGGCCCAGCAACACGTCCTGCCCGCCCACCTTGAACTCGCCGCGGGGATAGCACATCGGCACCGATCCATCGCAGCAGCCGCCCGACTGGTGGAACATCAGCGGTCCGTGCATGGCCGTCAGCCGGGCAATCCATGCATCGGCTGCCGGCGTTGACGTCACGCGGGGCGGAATATCTGCCATGGCATCGCTGCTCCAAGCCAAGCGGGGCGGGCGCTTGCCGCACCCGCCCCGGAAAATGCGCCCCTGTTGTCCGCCGGGGGCGCCTTTCATCGCGGCGCCTCAGAAGAAGCCGAGCGCCTTGGTGCTGTAGCTGACCAGCAGGTTCTTGGTCTGCTGATAGTGATCGAGCATCATCTTGTGGGTTTCGCGCCCGATGCCCGACTGCTTGTAGCCACCGAAGGCAGCATGGGCAGGATAGAGGTGATAGCAGTTGGTCCACACGCGCCCGGCCTGGATTTCGCGGCCGAAGCGATAGGCGCGGTTGCCGTTGCGGGTCCACACCCCGGCGCCCAGGCCAAACTGTGTGTCGTTGGCAATGGCCAGCGCCTCGGCTTCGTCCTTGAACGTGGTGACGGCCAGCACCGGGCCAAAGATTTCTTCTTGGAACACGCGCATCTTGTTGTGACCTTCCAGGATGGTGGGGGTCACGTAATAGCCATCGGCCAGGTCGCCCGAGAGCGTGGCGCGGCTGCCGCCGGTCAGCACCTTGGCGCCTTCGCCCCGACCGATGTCGATGTACGAGAGGATCTTTTCCATCTGCTCTTGCGAGGCCTGCGCGCCGATCATCGTGGACGGATCGAGCGGGCTGCCCTGGCGGATCTTCTGCACGCGGGCGACGGCGCGTTCCATGAACTTTTCATAGATCGATTCCTGCACCAGCGCGCGCGACGGGCAGGTGCACACTTCGCCCTGGTTCAGGCCGAACATGGCAAAGCCTTCGAGCACCTTGTCGAAATAGTCGTCGTCGGCGTCCATCACGTCGGCAAAGAAGATGTTCGGGCTCTTGCCGCCCAGTTCCAGCGTCACCGGGATCAGGTTTTCGCTGGCATACTGCATGATCAGCCGGCCGGTGGAGGTTTCGCCGGTAAACGCGATCTTGGCGATGCGCTTGCTGGTGGCGAGCGGCTTGCCGGCTTCGATGCCAAAGCCGTTGACGATGTTGAGCGTGCCTTCGGGCAGGATGTCGGCGATCAGTTCGGCAAACACCAGGATCGACATCGGGGTCTGCTCGGCGGGCTTGAGCACCACGCAGTTGCCGGCGGCAAGGGCCGGAGCCAGCTTCCACGCGGCCATCAGCAGCGGGAAATTCCACGGAATGATCTGGCCGACCACGCCCAGCGGTTCGTGATAGTGATAGGCCACGGTGTCGTGGTCGATCTCGCCCAGGGTGCCTTCCTGGCTGCGCACGCAGGCGGCGAAATAGCGGAAGTGGTCGATCGCCAGCGGCACGTCGGCGGCGGTGGTTTCGCGGATCGGCTTGCCGTTGTCGATGGTTTCGACCATCGCCAGCAGGTCAAGGTTGTCCTCCATCCGCTGCGCCACCTTGAGCAGGATATTGGCGCGATCGGCGGGCGAGGTGCGGCCCCAGGCTTCGCGTGCCTTGTGCGCGGCATCAAGCGCCAGTTCGATATCTTCGGCCGTGCCGCGCGCCACCTGGCACACCGGCTTGCCGGTTACGGGCGAGACGTTGTCGAAGTACTGGCCGCGAACCGGCGCGACCCACTTGCCTCCGATGAAGTTGTCGAACTTGGCCTTGATCGGGCTTTGGGCCGAAAACTTGGTCATGGCTTCCTGCAACATGGGGCCTCTCCTTGCATATGCTTTAAGGCGAATGACGTGTGAAACGGTGGCATGCTATGCGACCTGCCACGAAGCCCTGCGGCCCGTTCCGTGTTCTGGCCGAGAATGCGCAAAGGGGCCCCGTTCGGGCAATTGTACCTTGGGTCGAACGGGCGGATGCCGCCGCGGATTCCGCACGGTTGGCCTGTCCGAATTCGGCGTTTTTGTGCGGGGTTCCCGATTGACCGGCGCAACATCGGCGCTAGGGGGCGGATATGGGCGGACACCAACTGCAAAACGACATGACGCTGCACGGTTTTCTGGCGGCTGCGGCGGCGCGCCATCCACAGGCCTGCGCCATCTTCGTGCCGGCCGGCAAGGGCCGCGATATCGACCAGGCGATCAGCTATGCCGATCTCGCCGCGCAAAGCGACATTCTGGCGCACGCGATCCTGGCGCGCCTGCCGGCCGCTGCGCCCGGCGGCGAACTGGTCGTGGCGCTGCACCTGCCGCGCACCTCGCCACTGCTCTATCTGGCGCAACTGGCCGTGCTCAAGGCCGGATGTGCGTTCACCTGCCTCGATCCCTCGTTCCCCGATGGCCGCGTCGTCGATATCCTGGAAGACGCGCAGCCCGCGCTGATCCTGGCCGAACCGGCCGCCCTGGAACGGCTGGCGGGCCTGGCCCATGGCGCCTGCGCGGTGCATGATCCGGCGCAATTGCTGGCCCAAGCGCCTGCTGGCGGTGCGGCTCTGCCCCAGGTCGGCCCGGCGCAGCTGGCCTATCTGATCTATACCTCGGGCACCACGGGCAAACCCAAGGGGGTGATGATCGAGCATCGCCAGATCGCCAATCTGGTCGCGTCCGATCTGGCCGAATTTGCGCTGGGGCCGGGAGACCGAGTGGTCCAGGGCTCGTCGGTCGCCTATGACAGTTCGATCGAGGAAATCTGGCTGGCACTGGCCAGTGGCGCTACGCTGCTGGTGATGGATGATGCGGCCGCGCGGCTGGGGCCAGACATTGTCGCCTGGCTGGCCGATCATCGCGCCAGCGTGTTCTGCCCGCCGCCAACCCTGCTGCGCAGCAGTGGCTGCAGCAATCCCCAGGCGGCGCTGCCTGATCTCAAGCTGCTCTATGTCGGTGGGGAAGCCTTGCCGGCCGATATCGCCGCGCTGTGGGCGCAGGGGCGGCGGCTGGTCAATGGCTATGGCCCGACCGAATGCGCGGTCACCTGTCTGCGCGGCGATATCGTGCCGGGTGGGCCGATCACCATCGGCCGCCCCGTGCCGGGCATGCACGCCTATGTGCTCGACGATGCGCTGGACGATGTGGCTGAGGGCGCGCAGGGCGAGTTGTGCATCGGCGGCGCCGGGGTGGCGCGCGGCTATCGCCATCGCCCCGATCTGACGGCCGAGAAGTTCATCGATCATCCGCGCCACGGGCGGCTCTATCGCACCGGCGACCTGGTGCACCGCGACGAGACCGGCAACCTGTTCTATCACGGGCGCATCGATGCCCAGGTCAAGATCCGCGGCTATCGCGTGGAACTGGGCGAGATCGAGGCGCAGCTTGCCGCACTGCCCGGCGTGCGCGCGGCCGGAGCCACGGTGCAGGATCGCGGCGGCGTGCCCGAACTCGTCGCCTATGTCGTGCCGGTCGATCCCGCCGCACCGCCCCTGGGGGATACGTTGCGCCAGGCGCTGGCCGCCAGCCTGCCGCCCTACATGGTCCCGCGCCAGATCGGCCTGATCGCGGCACTGCCCACCACCGTGGGGGGCAAGCTTGACCGCAAGGCGCTGCCGCCGATGAACCTTGCGGCCCAGCGCAGCGGGCCGGGCCGCGAGGAAGAGGCGCTGGTCCTGCCCGAGGGCGAGCTGGAGGCATTGATCGCCCGCGCGATGGCCGATGTGCTCAAGCGCCCCGATGGCGTTTCGGTCACTGCCGATTTCTTCGAAGGGCTGGGCGGGGATTCGCTCAGCGCGGCGATGCTGGTTACTCTGCTGCGCGAAGACTGGCGCACCGATTGGGTGACGGTCAGCGACATCTATGATGCGCGCACCGTGCGGGCCCTGGCCCTGCGCGCGCCCGAACCGGCCGAAACCATTGCCGATGCGGCGCTGCCGCTGCTGCGCGAAGGCGTGGCGCGCCCGCTGCTGGCGAATCTGGTGCAGGGCGGCTGGCTGGCGATGACGGTGCTGGTGGCGGCCTGGGCTTCCTGGTTCGCCGCGTTCCGCGTGGCGCCGCTGGCCTTTGCGCACCTGGGCCTGGCCACGCTGGTGCTGGTGGCGCCGCTGATCGGCCTGGCCGGGTTCCTGGTCTATCTGCCGGTGTCGGTGGCCTTTGCCGTGGCGGTCAAGTGGCTGGCGATCGGCCGTTATCGCCCGGTGCGCGCGCCGGTGTGGAGCGCCTATTACCTGCGCCACTGGATGGTGATGCAGGCGGTGCGGCTGATCCCCTGGCCGCTGCTGGCCGGGACGGAACTCAACAACGCGATCCTGCGCCTGCTCGGCGCGCGGATTGGGCAGCGCGTGCATATTCACCGCAACGTCGATCTGCGCCGGGGCGGCTGGGATTTGCTCGACCTGGGCGATGATGTCGCGCTGGGGCAGGGCGCCCACCTGGGCCTGGTCGAACTCGATCGCGGCGATATCGTGGTGGCGCCGATCACCCTGGAGACCGGCGCTGCATTGATGGTGCGCGCCGGGGTGGAAGGCCCGGCGCGGATGGGCGCAGGCAGTGTGCTGACAGCGCTTTCCGTGCTCAATGCCGGCGGCACGGTGCCGGCGGGCGAAGTGTGGGACGGCGTACCGGCACAGCGCGTGGGCGTGGCGCCGCCGCCTCCGGTGATCACGCGCGCCGCCACGCGGCTCGGGCCCTGGCGCCATGGCCTGCTGCTGCTTCTCGGGCAGGGGCTGTTCACCGCGCTGGCCGCGCTGCCGGGGGAGTTGCTGCTGCTGGGCTTGTGCCTGGGCGGCGAAGTGAGCGCCAAGGCGATCTGGCACTGGATGGCAGCGCCCTCGCTCGATGGGCGGGTGATTGCGGCGCTGCTCGCCACCACGGTCCTTGCCGTGCCGCTCAACGTCTTCTGGTCGGCAGTCCTGCTGCGCGCGATGGGCCGCGTGCGGCCCGGCGTGATCGACCGCTGGAGCCTTGGCTACATCCGCCTGTGGATCAAGGCCGGCGCGGTCTTTGCCGCCGGAGAATGGCTGTCAGGCACCTTGATGTATAAACATTGGCTGCGCCTGGCGGGCATGAAGCTGGGCGACAAGTGCGAGATCAGCACGATCTTTGACGTCACCCCCGAACTCGTCAGCATCGGCGCGGAAACCTTCTTTGCCGATGGCATCTATCTCGGCGGGGCGGAACTCCGCCAGGGCACGGTGCGGGTCGCGCCGATTCGCCTTGGCCGCAATACCTTCCTGGGCAATCACGCGGTGATCCCGGCGGGCGAGACTTTGCCCGATGACATCCTGATCGGCATTTCCACCGTTGCCGATGCCACCTGCATCGCGCGCGGCCAGTCGCGCTTTGGCCACCCCAGTTTCGATCTGCCGCGCCGCCAGGTGGTGGAGGCCGATCGCAGCGTGACGCACGATCCCTCGCTGATCCGCCAGGCCAATCGCTGGTTTTGGGAACTGGCGCGCTTTTTCCTGCCGGTGGTGCCGCTGGTGCTGGGCGCCCTGTGGTTCGCCGCGATCGGTGCGGCTGCGGCGCGTGGGGCCAGCCTGGCACTGATGACCTGGGTGGTGGTGCCCGGTGCCACGCTGGTCACGATGGTGGCGCTGTGCCTGGTGGTGATGGTCCTCAAGTGGGGCCTGATCGGCCGGGTGCGGCCTGGCCAGCACGCGCTGTGGTCGTGCTGGTGCAGCCGCTGGGATTTCGTCTACGTGGCCTGGGCGCGCTATGCCAATTTCATCCTGCAACAGCTGGAAGGCACGTTCCTGCTGCTGGTCTACCTGCGGCTGATGGGCCTCAAGATCGGGCGCCGCGCCGTGCTCGGGCCGCTGTTTGCCCAAGTCGTTGATCCCGATATGATCGAGATCGGCGATGGCGCCACGGTCCACGCCAATTTCCAGGCCCACACGTTCGAGGATCGCGTGCTCAAGGTGGACAAGGTGCGGATCGGCACCGGCGCCACCGTGCACGCCGGCACCGTGCCGCTCTATGGCGCGGTGATCGATTCGGGCACCCGCGTGCTGGGCGGCAGCGTGGTGATGAAGCACGAACACCTGCGTCCTGGCCTTGCCTATCAGGGCGTTCCAGTGCGCGTGGTTGGCTGAAAACCGCAGAAAACCGGCGCTAAACCAGCGCGCGCTGCCGGGCGCCTATTGCTGGCATGTGTCTGCTTACCTGCCGGGCTGACAGAGTTTGCTGCAAGCGCCCGCTATTTGGCGCGCGAACAACTGCCAATTTGGATGAAATATTACACGAAAAACTGCGCCTCGATGGCCAAATTCAGTTTGCGATCAGTTTGATAACGTAAAAGTTTACCAATTGGAAATTGGCCGCCCGTAACCTCCTGTGCGTGGAGGGCGGATATGGTCGATGATCGTACCAGCAGTGCCAACGCGACATGCCATCGCGCTGCGGCCGGATCGGGCCACGGCGCAACGGCGGCGCGCACGCTCGCTGCCATCTGGCCCGCCGCCGTCCTGATGCTGGCCGGCGTGGCTGGCCTGGCCTGGGCCTCCGTCCCGCCGATCCAGCCGGGTGACCAGGTGGTGGTCATTGCTCCGCCCGGCACTCCACAGATGCAGACTTTGGCCATGGTTGTCGGCGCGCAAGGCGCGCTGGTGGCACCGGGCCGCTTTGCCAATATCGCTATCGCCACGTCCCCCCGTGTGGATTTTCCTGCCGCACTGCGCCGAGAAGGGGCCTGGTTCGTATTCGCTTCGCCACGTTTGGCGGGCTGCCTCGGCGCTGCCAAGGAAGAAACGGCCCTATGACGATCCCCCCATCGCCGCGTTTCGTGCCCACTGCGTTATCCGCTCCCATGGTTGCGGCCGTGCCGCTACCGGCCACTGAACTTGATGACGTGCGCCACCGCTTCGGCCATTTCCTGGTCTATCTGCTGTGGGCGCACGTGCCGCTGCTGGCGGTCGTCGCCTGGCTGGCGGGCCAGTCGCCGATCGGGGCGGGCGTTGCCGGCGGCGTTCTGGCGCTGGCCTACCACCTGATGTGGTGGCGCCACGGCATTGCCCGGTCCACGCGCTATCTTTCCGCCGTGGCGCTGGTGGGAGAGCCGGCGCTGCTGCTGTTCCTGATGCAGGGCCACGCCTGGCAGATGGACATGCACATGTACTTCTTTGCCATGCTGGCGCTGACCATTGCCTGGTGCGACCGCGGCGCCATCCTGATGGCGGCCACGGCCACGGCGCTGCATCACCTCGTGCTGCTCTATGCCTTGCCCTATGCGGTCTTTCCCGGCGAGGGCAACATTGCCCGCGTGCTGCTTCACGCCGTGATCGTTGCATTCCAGACCGCGGTGCTGGTCTGGCTCAGCGACCGGCTGGTCGAATCCGTGCAGCGTGTCACCGCCATGGGCGAGGAAATCCGCGCCAAGAACCTGGCGCTGGAAGAACGCACCCGCGAGGCCGAGGATGCCACGCGCGCCAAGAGCATGTTCCTGGCCAACATGAGCCACGAAATCCGCACGCCGATGAACGCCATCCTGGGCTTTTGCCACCTGGCGCAGCGCACCGCGCTCAATCCCCGGCAACAGGTCTATGTCGCGCGGATTGCCGATGCTGGCGCCTCGCTGCTGCGCCTGATCAACGACATTCTCGATTATTCCAAGAACGAGGCAGGCAAGCTCACGCTTGAGGCGCGGCCGTTCGATGTGCGCGCCACGGTGGAGCACCAGGCCCAGATGCTCAATCTCGATGCAGAGGCCAAGGGTGTGGCGCTGCGCGTTACCGTCGGCCCGCGCGTGCCGCAGATGGTGGTGGGCGATGAACTGCGCTTTGGCCAGGTCTTGCTCAACCTGCTCAGCAATGCGGTCAAGTTCACCGAAAAGGGCGTGGTCATGGTCGGCGTCGATCTGGTGGCGACGGGAGAGGGCACCGTCACCCTGGAATGCACCGTGCGCGATACCGGCATCGGCATGACCGCCGAAGCGCGCGACGCGCTGTTCACCTCGTTCACCCAGGCCGACAGTTCGATGACCCGGCGCTTTGGTGGCACCGGGCTGGGCCTGGCCATCTCGCGCCAGATTGTTGAGCAGATGGGCGGCGGCATCACGGTGGAAAGCACGCCCGGCATGGGCAGCGTGTTTACCTTCCGCGTGGTGATGGGCGATGCCGGCACGCTGGCGCGCGCCGGGCTGCTGCCGCCGCCGGGCCTGGCGGGCCTGCGCGTGCTTGCTGCCGATGACAATGCCGCCTCGCGCCAGATCGTGCACGAATTGTTGACCGGGTGGAGCATGGCGGTCGATCTCGTTGCCTCGGGCGAGGAAGCCCTGGCAGCGATCGATGCAGCGGCCGCCGCCGGGCGTCCGTTCGATCTTGTCCTGCTCGACTGGAAGATGCCGGGCTTGAGCGGGATGGACACGGTCAAGGCCATGCGCACCCGCGTGCCGAATGGGCGCCTGCCGGCAACACTGCTGGTGACGGCCTATGGCGCCGACGAGTTCCTGGGGTCGGTCGATCGCGCCGATGTCGATGCGTTTCTGACCAAGCCGCTGCAACCACGCGCGCTGATCGAAACGCTGTGCGATCTGTTCCCCGAACGGGCCGAACGTGCACCTGCCAAGGGCCTTGCTGCCACGCCTGCGCCGGCCGTAGTGGCAGACGCTGTGGCCGAAGCACCGCGCCTGCCACAGCGCTTGCGCGGCCTGCGCGTGCTTTTGGCGGAAGACAACGAGATCAACCGCGAAATCGCCATGGAACTGCTCGGCGATGCCGGGCTCGAGGTGGACTGCGCTGAAAACGGCCGCATCGCCTGCGCCATGGTGGCGGCGCAGAACGGGGCCTATGCCGCTGTGCTGATGGATGTGCAGATGCCCGAGATGGACGGCATCGAAGCCACCGCGCGCATTCGCCGCACCTGGAAAGCCGATGCCTTGCCGATCATCGCGATGACCGCGCACGCCTATGACGAAGAACGCCAGCGCTGCCTCGATGCCGGCATGAACGATCACATCGCCAAGCCGGTCGATCCCGCGCTGCTGGTGCGCACACTGGAACGCTGGCTGCGCCAGCCCGATGCCGCGCCTGCCGGCGCAGGGGCGGGCCAGGGGGCCGATGCCGCCTGGACCGGCCCTATCGCCAACGATGCTGGAGCCAACGATGCGGCCGGCGCGTCCGAGGCGGTCTTGCCCGATCACCTGCCGCCCTTCGGCATTCCTGCGGCCCTGGCGCGGGTTAATGGCAAGCGCACGCTGTTGCTCAAGCTGATCGGCGATTTCGGCGATATCTATGCCGCCACGCCCGGTGCGCTGACCAGCCTGGTGGACGAAGGCCGCCTGGCCGAGGCGCGGCGCCTGGCCCATTCGCTCAAGGGCGTGGCCGGTTCGCTCGAACTGCCGCAGGTCCAGGCCGTGGCCGCGCGCATCGAGCGCTTGCTGGCCGCCGAACAGACCTTTGGCCTCGACCGCGAGATTGCCCTGCTGGCCCGCGAACTGGCCCCGGCGATCGAGGCGGCGCGCAGCCTGGCGCCACCGCTTCCGGCTCATGTCCCGTCGATCACGGAGGCAGATGGCTCGTGCGCAGATGCCGGCGCCGTTGCCCAGGCGCGCGACGGGCTGATCGATCTGGTGCAGCGGCGCAGCCTGGCGGCGCGGGCTGCCTTTGTCGTCTATGCTGATGCGCTGGGCCTGCCCGAGCCGGCGCGCCAGGGCCATCCGGTGCGCCAGGCGCTGGAACGGCTCGACTATGGCCGCGCGCTGGCCCTGCTCGAAGCAGAAGGCAGCCTTGCCGATGATGCGCCGATACAGGGGGCCGTTGCCTAATGGGCCAGGCGCTTCCCCCCTTGTCGCGGCGCGGTCTGGTGATGATCGTCGACGATGAAATCGCCAATATCGAGATCATCAATGCCGTGCTCGAAGACGAATACGACGTCTGCTTTGCCCTGTCGGGGCAAGAGGCGCTCGATCTGGCGCGCACCGCGCAGCCCGATCTCATCCTGCTCGATGTGCTGATGCCGGGCATGGATGGCTTTGCCGTCTGTGCCGCGCTCAAGCAGGATGCCACGCTGACCGATGTGCCGGTGATCTTCACCACCGGCCTGGGGGACAGCGAGGACGAGATGCGCGGTCTGTCGCTGGGCGCGATCGACTATGTGACCAAGCCGGTGCAGCCGCCGATCCTGCGCGCGCGGGTGGCCAATCATGTTGAACTCAAGCGCCTGCGCGACCAACTGGCGCAGATGGCGGTGACCGATGCGCTCACCGGCTTGTCCAATCGCCGGCACCTGGAACGCACGCTGGAGGTGGAGACCGCGCGGCTGGCGCGGCAGCAGGAATGGCTGTCGGTGGTCATGCTCGATATCGACTTCTTCAAGCAGTTCAACGATGCCTATGGCCACCCGGCCGGCGACCGCTGCATTGCCATGGTCGCCGCCGCGCTCACCCGCGCGGTGCGCCGTGCGACCGATCTTTCGGCCCGCTATGGCGGGGAAGAGTTCGTCTGCGTGCTGCCCGGCGCAGACCTGGCCACGGCCCAATCCGTTGCGGCCGAGATCGGGCGCCAGGTGCGCCAGCTGGGTATTCCGCACGCGCGATCGGGCGTGGATGCGTTCGTCACGGTCAGCATCGGCATCGCCAGTGCGCGCAGCGTCGCCGGGGCCAAGCCGCAGGAGTGGATCGATATGGCCGATGCGCAGCTCTATCGCAGCAAGAGCGAGGGCCGCAATCGCATCACCGCGACCGTGTTCGAACATGGCCTGCCCGGGCATGGTCAACCCGCGGGCAACGATCGCGCGGCCTATCCGACCGCGCAACTTGGCCTTCGCGCCACAGGCTGATCGCCGCGGCGCGGGCGGCGCACTGTCCAGGCCGCGCTTGCCCGCTGCTTTCCCGGCAGGCTGATCTCGTTTCATTGCCCTTTGTCACGGCTGGCAACGCCGGGCGCTTGACAAAGTGAACGTTCACGCGCATGCGTCACCACAGTTGAGAACGTTCACAAGCCGGACGCAAAGCGCCGGGTGAAAACGGGGAGAGGGATCTGATGAGCACACGTTGCCATTCTTTGCGCGCGCGCCTGGTGCTGGGGGCTTCGGTCATGGCCGTGGGCCTGGCAGCCAATCCGGCCTGGGCGCAGGACGCCGCCAGCGCGGCATCGGCCGCCCAGCCGGCCGCCAATCCGCAAGCTGCCACCGAAACGCCGGAAAACGCCATCGTCGTCACCGGCATCCGTGCCAGCCTTTCGGCCGCTGCCAATATCAAGCGCAGCGCCCAGGGCGTGGTCGATGCGATTTCGGCCGAAGACATGGGCAAGTTCCCCGACACCAACCTGGCCGAATCGCTTCAGCGCATCACCGGGGTGTCGATCGACCGTTCCAACGGTGAAGGCTCTACCGTTACCGTTCGTGGCTTTGGCCCCGAATTCAACCTGGTGCTGCTCAACGGCCGGCAGATGCCCACGTCCAGCCTGGGCGATGGCGCCAGCGCGCCGTCGACGCGCAGCTTCGATTTTGCCAACCTGGCGTCCGAAGGCGTGGCTGGGGTCGAAGTCTACAAGTCCGGCCGGGCCACGCTGCCCACCGGCGGCATCGGTTCGACGATCAATATCAAGACCCCGCGCCCGCTCGATCGGCCCGGCCTGCATGGCAGCCTGGCGATCAAGGGCATGATCGATACCTCGCGCAACGAAGGCAGCCCGATCACGCCCGAAGTGTCGGGTATCATCAGCGACACCTTTGCCGATGGCAAGGTGGGCGTGCTGGTCACCGGCGTGTGGCAAAAGCGCAAGGCGAGCAACAACCAGGCCAATGTCGGCTGGCGCGATGGCTATCTGGGCTCGGAAAACAACTGGGGCTCGCTGCCGCAGCAGGGCGATCCGCGCTATGCCAACATCGTCAACCGGCCCGGCCCCAACGATGTCTATCAGGTGCCGCAGAACGCCAGCTATGACATTACCGACATCGATCGCGAGCGCATCAACGGCCAGCTCGTGCTGCAATTGCGCCCCACCGATACGCTGACCGCCACGTTCGACTATACCTATTCCCAGAACACCGTGCGCGCGCGCACCAACAGCGTGGGCATCTGGTTCAACTTCAACGACGTTTCCAGCCAGTGGACCGATGGCCCGGTGGCCGGCCCGGTGTTCTATGCCGAACACTTCGGCGCCAACGAAGGCAAGGACCTGTCGTATAGCGCGGCGCTTACCGAAAACCGCTCGATCAACCGCTCGATCGGCGGCAACCTCAAGTGGGACGGCATCGATCGCCTGACGCTGGAGTTGGACGCGCATCATTCGACGGCCGAATCCAAGCCCAACAATCCCTATGGCACCAGCGTGTCGGTGGGCTCTGCGGTGTTCGGCATCGCCAACCAGAAGATCGATTTTACCCACGATCTGCCGGTCATTTCGGTGGGCATGAACCCGGGCATCGATGCGCTCGATCCGGCCAATATCACGCCCACGGGCAATGCCTTCCGCAACGCCTATTTCCGTGACGAGATCAACGAGGCGCGGCTTTCGGGCCAGTTCAAGTTCGACAGCGGGGTGATCGACAGCCTCGATTTTGGCGCGGACTACACCGAGAACAAGGTGCGTTCGGCCTATGGCTATATCCAGCATGATACCTGGGGTGGCTCGCTGCCGGCCAGCCAGACGCCTGATGACCTGTTCAGCCTGGTTTCGGTGCCGGACAAGTTCAAGGGCGTTTCGGGCGCCAACGATCCCAACATCATCAAGCAGTTCTACAGCTTCAACTTCGAGAAGATGGTGAGCCTGCTCGATAGCAAGAACCAGATCTGCGGCGGCACCGGCAACTGCCTGGCGCCTTACACCGTCGATCGCCGCATCAAGGAACGCACGATCGCGCCTTATGTGCAGCTGAACACCAAGTTCGACCTGCTCGGCCGCGAGGCGCATTTCCGTGCTGGCCTGCGCTATGAAAACACCCGCGTCACCTCGTCGGCGCTGGTGCCGGTGCCCACCGGCACGCAGTGGGTCTCGGCCAACGAATTCGGCCTGATCTATGGCGGTGACAGCGCGTTCACTACCTTTGCCGGCAGCTATGACAACTTCCTGCCCGCGTTCGACTTTGACATGCAGCCCGCGCGCAACGTCAAGTTCCGTGCGTCCTACAGCCACACCATCACCCGGGCCGATTATGCCAGCCTCCAGGGTGGCCGCACGCTGGACCAACTGTTCCGCATCGGCGGTGGCACCGGCAGCCAGGGCAATCCGGGCCTGATGCCCTACAAGTCGAAGAACATCGATGTCAGCCTCGAATGGTATTACGCGCCGACGAGCTATGTCTCGGTGGGCTTCTTCCACAAGGGCGTGTCGAACTTCATCTCGTCGGCCCGCGTCGACAGCCCGGCCTTCGGCCTGACCAACCCGGCCAATGGCCCGCGCTATCAGGCGGCGATTTCCGCGCTGGGCGCTGATGCCAGCACGGCGGCGATCCGCAACTACATCTTCACCCATTACCCTGAAAGCTCGCAGATCACCGGCACCGATGCCACCGGCAATCTGACGGGCAACATCTTTGGCACGCCTCAGGATGCGGCGGTCAATTTCCAGATCGCCACGCCGGTCAATTCCTCGCAGACCGCCACGCTCTATGGCTGGGAATTTGCCATCCAGCACTCGTTCTGGAACACCGGTTTCGGCGCGATCCTGAACTATACGATCGTGCGCGGCGATGCGACCTACGACAACACCAAGCCGTCGAGCGTCACGCAGTTCGCGCTGACCGGCCTGTCTGATAGTGCCAACGCGGTGCTGTTCTATGACAAGCACGGGCTGCAGGCGCGCGTTGCCTACAACTGGCGCGCGCAGTTCCTCTCTGGCACGGGGCCCAACCCCTATTATGTCGAGCCCTATGGCCAGGTCGATGCCAGCGCCAGCTGGGAATTCCGCAAGGGCTTCACCGTCTTTGCCGATGCCATCAACCTGACCAACCAGGGCCGTCGCGGGCACCTGCGGTCTGACAACAACGTGTTCTTCGCCTCCAGCGGCTATGCCCGCTATTCGGCAGGTTTCCGCGTCAACTTCTGACGCGGCCCTCCCCATCCGGCCGGGCGACACTGCCCGTCAGCCCGGCCGGATGGCCCTCTTTTCAACGCACTTGCCTGTGGCAGTGGGCGATGAAACAAGGGGGCAGGATTGGAAGAGCCACAAGAGAGAGGACGCCCGCACCGTGACCAGCAGCAGCAACCACGCCCTGCTCGACAATGCCAGCCATCGCGATCTTGCCGTGGTCACCACCGCCGGGGCGCAATGGGGCGACGGGGTAATGGGATGCCTGGTCGTGCCATCGGAATTTCGCGCAGTTGCGGCGCACTATCCCATAGTGTTCCGCCGCGATGGGCAGACCGGGCGTTTTGCCGCGCTGGCCCTGTTCGGTTTTGACCACGGCGAAAACCTGTTCCTGGCCGGCGACCGCTGGGACGCGGCCTACGTGCCTTTGGCCCACGCCGTGCAGCCGTTCCTGATCGGCCGCACCCGCGATGCCGATGAAGTGCCCCAGGTCCATATCGATCTTGCCCATGCCCGCGTGGGAGCGCCCGGTGGGCAGCGCCTGTTCGATGATGCCGGTGCCCCCACGCCCTATCTTGCCGCCAAGGCAGAGCAACTGGGCGCGCTCGACGCTGGCTGGCGCGCCACGCCGGCGTTTCTCGCCGCGCTCGAACACCATGGCCTGCTCGAACCCTTTACGCTCGATGTGCCCCTGGCCGAAGGCTCCACCCGCAGCCTGGTGGGCTATCACATCATTGCCGAAGATCGCCTGGCCGCGCTCGACGGCGCGGCGCTGGGCGAACTCAACGCCCAGGGCTATCTGCTGCCGATCTACATGGCCGTGGCCGCGCTTGGGCGCTTTGCCGATCTGATGGCGCGCCTTGGCCGTGCCTGAAGGCCTTCCTTGCGTGGCAGAGGTGGCGCTGGCCGATCATGGCGGCGCTCTCGATGCCGTGCTGGCCGCCGCCACAACGCCATGCGTCGTGCGCGGCCTGGCGGCGCATTGGCCGCTGGTGCGGGCCGGGCGCGACAGCGCCACGGCGGCGCGCGCCCACCTTGCCAGCCATGCCCGGCCACGCGCCTTCACCGTGTCGCTGGCCCCGCCGCAAGCCGGCGGGCGCCTGTTCTATGACCAGGCGATGCAGGTCAATTTCCAGACCGTGCAGGAACCGCTCGATGCCATCTGGGCGCGCTTTGCCGCGGCCGAACAGGCGGCAGACGGGCGCGCGATCTACATGGGATCGATCGATATTCCCGGCTGGTTCGAAGGATTGGACGAGGCCAATCCGATGCCGCTGGAGGCAGGGCTGCCGGCTGCACAGAATGCGCTGGCCAGCGTGTGGATCGGCACCGCCAGCCGCGTTGCCGCGCACAACGATTTTCCCCACAACCTGGCGGTCTGCGCCGTGGGGCAGCGGCGCTTTACGCTGTTTCCGCCCGACCAGTTCGCCAATCTCTATCTCGGCCCTTTGGACAACACCCCGGCCGGCCGCGCCGTCAGCATGGTCGATCCCGATGCGCCCGATCTGCTGCGCCATCCCGGCTATGCCACCGCGCTGGCCCATGCCCAGGTGGCCGATCTGGCGCCGGGCGATGCACTGTTCATTCCCAGTGGCTGGTATCACGCGGTCGATGCGCTGGCGCCGTTCAACATGCTGGTCAACTATTGGTGGCGCGACACGCCGCGCTGGCTGGGCCAGCCGCAAGACGCGCTGATCCATGCGATCCTGGCCATCCGCGATCTGCCAGCGGCAGAGCGCGCGCAGTGGCACGCCCTGTTCGATCACTATGCCTTTTCCGGTGGAGAGGCCGCGCGGGCTCATCTGCCGCCCGCCGGGCAGGGCATTCTCGCCCCGCTCGATGCCGCTGCCGCCGGGCGCATCCGTGCCTTCCTGCTCAGGAGCCTCAGCCGATGACCGATAGACCCTTGCGTATCGTCGTGGCCGGTGGCGGCACCGCCGGATGGATGACCGCCGCCGCGCTGGCGCGTACGCTGGGCCCGGTCGCCATCGTCACCCTGGTGGAAAGCGAGGCGATCGGCACGGTGGGCGTGGGCGAAAGCACGATTCCGCCGCTGGTCGCCTACAACCGCCTGCTCAATATTGCCGAGGCCGATTTCATGCGTGCCACCTCGGCCACGTTCAAGCTGGGCATCGCGTTCGAAAACTGGAAGGCGCCGGGCGAAAGCTATTTCCATTCGTTTGGCGGCACCGGGCGCGATCACTGGAGCGCCGGGTTCCAGCATTTCTGGCTGCACGGGCTCTCGCGCGGGCATGCCGCCCCCTATGGCGACTATTGCCTGGAACTGATGGCGGCCCAGGCCGGGCGCTTTGCTCATTTGCCCGATGGGCGGATGAACTATGCCTATCAGCTCGATTCCGGGCGCTATGCCGCGTTCCTGCGCCGCCTGGCCGAGGGCGACGGCGCCACCCGGATCGAAGGACGCATCGCCCGTGTCGAACTGGACGGCGACAGCGGGGAAATCGCTGCGCTGCACCTGGACGGTGATCGCCGCGTGGACGGCGATCTCTTTGTCGATTGCACCGGTTTCCGCGCGCTGCTGATCGAAGGCGCGCTGCACGCCGGCTTTGACGATTGGACGCATTGGCTGCCATGCGATCGCGCCATCGCCGTGCAAACCGCCAGTGTGCGCCCGCCCGTGCCCTATACCCGCGCCATTGCCCACGATGCCGGCTGGCAATGGCGCATCCCGTTGCAGCATCGCCAGGGCAACGGCATCGTCTGGTGCAGCCGCTATCTCGATGAAGACCAGGCGCTCGACCGCCTGCTGTCGAGCGTGGAAGGGCAGGTCCTGACCGAGCCCAACCGCATCCGCTTCACCACCGGGGCACGGCGCCGGCAGTGGGTGAAGAACTGCGTGGCGGTGGGCCTGTCGGGCGGGTTCATGGAGCCGCTCGAATCCACCTCGATCCACCTGATCCAGCGCGCGGTGCTGCGCCTGTTGCGGCTGCTGCCCGTGGCCGCGCGGCCCGATCCAGCCGATATTGCCGAATTCAACGAACAGCAGTGGGCCGACATGGTCCAGATCCGCGATTTCCTGATCCTGCACTACAAGGCCACCGAGCGGCGCGACAGCCCGTTCTGGCGCCACTGCGCGGGGATGGAGGTGCCGGAAAGCCTGTCGCATCGGATGGATCTGTTCGCCCGCACCGGCCGGGTGTTCCGCAAGAATGAGGAACTGTTCGCCGAAAACAGCTGGGTGCAGGTGATGATGGGGCAGGGCATCACGCCGGCCGCCTATCATCCCGTCGCGGCCAAGCTGCGCGATGATGAACTGGAACGGCTGCTTGCTAGCCTCCGCCGCGAAGTGGCCGATACCGTACAGGGCCTGCCCGGGCACGCCGCCTATGTCGATCACTATTGCGGCGCGCGCACCGGGGCTGCTGCATGAGCCTGGCGCTTGTCCTGCTGGCCGCCGGTGCTGCCGCCACCACGCCGGCAAACGCCGCACCATTGCCACCGGGGCCCGGCTGGCACCTGGTCTGGGCTGACGAGTTTAACGGCACCGGCATCGATCCCACGCGCTGGACGCTGGCTGATGATTGCTGGGGCGGCGGCAACCAGGAACGGCAGTGCTATACGCCGCGCGCCAGCAATGCCCATGTCGCCCACGGCCAACTGGTGATTACCGCGCGCAAGGAAGCCTGGCGCGGCCCCACCTATCCGCAAGACTTGCGCGACAGCGCGGAAAAGGCGGCGGCGCGGGCTGAAAAGCCGTTCACCTCGGCCCGGCTCAGCACCAAGGGCAAGGCGGCGTGGCGCTATGGCCGGGTGGAAGTCCGCGCCAAGCTGCCTGGCGGGCAGGGCAGTTGGCCGGCAATCTGGATGCTGCCGGCCCACGATCGCTATGGCCACTGGGCCGCCTCGGGCGAGATCGACATTCTGGAAACCGTCAACCTCGGCGTGCCTTGCGCAGGCTGTACCTCAGGGCGCGAAGACCATGCCCTGGGCACGATCCATTTCGGCGGCGTGCCCCCGGCCAATCGCCATGTCGGATCGGAAACCCCGATCCCGGCCCCGGTCGATGGCTATCATGTCTATGCCGTGGATTGGGCGCCGGGCGCCATCACCTGGAGCATCGACGGCGTGCCCTATGAAACCCGCCATGCCGGCGAATGGTCCACCACCGGCAGCGCCGATCCCCTGGCGCCGTTCGATCAGCCGTTCTACCTCGTGCTCAACCTTGCCATTGGCGGCGGCCTGCCCGAAAGCCGCAACGGCGGCGGGGTGGACAGCAGCGGCTTTCCGCGCACGATGATGGTGGATTGGGTTCATGTCTGGCAAAGCGATGCCGCTGCGGCTGCCCCCGCCGCCGCGCAGTAAAGGATAGCAGCAGGATGGCGCGCCGCCGTCAGACCGTGACGATCAAGCATGTCGCCGCCGATGCCGGGGTCTCGCTGCAGACCGTCAGCCGGGTGATCAACAACGAACCCAACGTGCGCCCCGAAATGCAGGAGCGCGTGCGCGAGGCGATTGCCCGCCTGGGCTATGTCCCCTCGATCGCGGCCCAGCGGATGAGCGGCTCGCGCTCGTACCTGATCCTGGCGCTCAACGATCGCACGCGCACCATCGCCGATTGGCGCGCACGCCAGGGCAGCGACTGGGTGGACCAGATGCTGCTGGGCGGCATGCTCAAGTGTGCCGAACACGGCTATCGCATGATCTTCGAACTGGTCGATACCCACAACGACCATGTCGAGCGCGAACTGCTGGCCGCGATCGCCGCGTTGCAGCCCGATGGCGTGGTCCTGACCCCGCCCCATTCCGACAACCCGCTGATCGTGGGCGTGCTGACGCGCCAGGGCATCCCGTTTGCGCGCATCGGTTCGCTGGGGCAGGGCGGGGGTATCCCGTTGATCATGGATGACGAAGGTTCGGCACGAAAGGCCACGCAGGCGCTGATCGATCTGGGCCATCGCCGTATCGGCTTCATCGCCGGCGACGCGGAATACAGCCTCAGCCATTGGCGCGTGGAAGGTTGGCGCGCGGCGATGGCCGAGGCCGGCCTGCCCACGCAGGGCCTTTTGGCGCAAAGCGATTTCAGCTTTGCCATGGGCGCACAGGCGGCGCGCGACCTGCTGGGCCAGGCGCAGGCGCCCACCGCGATCATCGCCAGCAACGACCAGACCGCGCTGGCCAGCCTTGATGTCGCCCATGCGCTGGGCCTGGCCGTGCCCGATGACCTCTCGCTGATCAGCTTCGACAATACCCCGGTGGTGCGCTTTGCCCGTCCGGCGTTGAGCGCGGTGGATCAACCGGTGGCGGAGACCGTGGCGCGCGCGGTCGATCTGATCATCGCCGCGCAGCGCGATGGCACGGTGCCCGATGGCCCGGTGGTCGTGCCCGCAGGCCTGGTGATGCGCGAATCCGTGGCGGTGGCGCCGCGTGGCTGAGGCGGCCATCCCGGTGGCCGGCCAACACCCCGGCCCGGGCCACGGCGATTGGCCGTTCCTGCTGTGTTATGCCTTGGCCTGGGCCGGGGCAGTGGCCGGCTATGGCCCGCTACTCACGCTGCTGCTGCCGCTGCGCGTGGCAGAGCTGGCCGGGCCAGCTGCCGTGCCGTGGCTCGCCACGCTGACGTTCATCGGCGCGGTCTCGGCCAGCCTCACCAATATCGCCTGGGGCTGGGCCAGCGATCGCACCGCCAATCGCCGGGGCTGGGTGGCGGCCGGGTTGGTGCTGTCGTGCGCGTTGCTGCTGGCCATGCCGCTGGCGACCACGCTGCCGGCGCTGATCATGGTCGTGGTGGCGTGGCAGGCGGCGCTCAACATGGTGCTGGGTCCGTTGGCCGCCTGGGCGGGCGATTGTGTGCCCGATCGCCACAAGGGCGTGCTCGGTGGCCTGCTCGCCTTTGCCCCGGCGTGGTCGGGCACGATGGGTGCGCTGGTCACCTTGCCCGGCCTCCATGCCGGGCCGGGCGTGGGGTTTGCCACGCGGGTAAGCGTGCTGGCGGTGATCGTTGCCCTGTCCATCCTGCCGCTGCTGCTGATCAGCCCACGAATGACCCCACTGCCGGAACCGGCGCCGCTGCC
Source organism: Novosphingobium sp. GV079 (assembly GCF_003058045.1). Taxonomy (NCBI): domain Bacteria; kingdom Pseudomonadati; phylum Pseudomonadota; class Alphaproteobacteria; order Sphingomonadales; family Sphingomonadaceae; genus Novosphingobium; species Novosphingobium sp. GV079. The sequence goes on from NZ_QBUE01000007.1 coordinate 36,384, forward strand.
CGATCCTGGCGCGCCGCCGCGTGCGCTGCCGGTGCGGCGCATGTGGCTGGCGCGGCTGCTGGTGCAACTGGCCGAAGCCACGCTGTTTGCTTTCATTGCCTATTGGTTCCTGGCGATCGATCCCACCATGCATGCGGCCACCATGGCGCGCATCTATGGCCTGCTGCTGGCGCTGTCGGTGCCGCTGGCGCTGGTGGTCGGGCATTGGGCCGATCGCCGCGCCCGTCCCTGGCGTCCGCTGGCCGCGCTGGCGGGCCTGGTCGCAGTGGGGCTGGTGATCATGGCCCTGGCGCCGGGCAGGGCAGTGGCGCTGGCCGGCTATGCCCTGTTCGCCCTGGCTATGGCCGTGTTCCTGGCGCTCCATGCGGGGCAGACGCTGCGCGTACTGCCCCGGCCGGATCGGCGCGGACGCGATCTTGGGCTGTTCAACCTGACCAACACGTTTCCCTCGCTGATCGTGCCGTGGCTGGCGGTGGGCCTGGTGCCCACGCTCGGCTTTGGCGCGCTGTTCCTGGTCCTGGCGGCTTGCGCTGGGCTGGCGGCACTTTTGCTGCTGTCCATCCGCCAGGCCTGAAGCACCACACAAGCAGTTGATCTGGCCGGCCTGCCGTGTCAGAAACCGAAATTGAGAACGTTCACAAGCAATCTGCCCGAGAGGATAAGACATGACCCTGCGCCGCCTGTTGCTGGCCGCATCCGGCCTGATGGCCCTGACCCAGCCGGTGCTGGCTGCCGATGGCCCGGGCGCGGCCCAGGCCGACCGCGCCACGGCCCATCCCGCGCAATGGCCCGCTGCGCACAGCCCGGCCGCGATCACCGATCCGGCGACAGAGGCGCAGATCACCGCGCTTATGGCGCGGATGACGCTGGCGCAAAAGGTTGGTCAGATGATCCAGGCTGATATCAGCGCGATCACCCCGGCCGATCTGCAGCGCTATCCGCTCGGCTCGATCCTCGCTGGCGGGAACAGCGGGCCTTATGGCAACGAGCGTGCGGGCGGGGCCGACTGGGCGCGCCTGGTGGGCGAATATCGCGCCGCCTCGGCCAAGTCCGGGGCGGGCATCCCGATCATCTTCGGCGTCGATGCCGTCCATGGGCACAGCAATTTGCCCGGCGCCACGATCTTTCCACACAACATCGGCCTGGGCGCGATGCACGATCCTGCCCTCGTGCAGAAGATCGGCGCCGCCACCGCCGCCGAAATCGCCGCCACCGGCATCGAATGGACGTTTGCCCCCACGCTCGCCGTGCCGCAGGATCTGCGCTGGGGCCGCAGCTATGAAGGTTATGCCGCCGATCCCGCACTGGTTGCGGCCTATGCCCGGGCGATGGTGCTGGGCCTGCAAGGCCCGCTGCATGCCGGGCAGGCGGTGGACGCCACCCATGTGGCGGCCACGGCCAAGCACTTCCTGGCCGATGGCGGCACGTTCGAGGGCAAGGACCAGGGCGACGCGCGCATCACCGAGGCGCAACTGGTGGCCACCCATGCCCAGGGCTATCCCGCCGCGATCGATGCCGGCGCGCTCACCGTCATGGCCAGCTTTTCCAGCTGGAACGGGGTGAAGAACCACGGCAACCGCTCGCTGCTGACCGGCGTGCTCAAGGGCCGCATGGGCTTTGGCGGGTTCGTGGTCGGCGATTGGAACGGCCATGGCCAGGTCGAAGGCTGCACCGTCACGGCCTGCGCGGCCAGCTTCAACGCCGGGCTGGACATGGCGATGGCGCCCGACAGCTGGAAGGGCCTGTTCGACAGTACCCTGGCCCAGGCCCAGCAGGGCACGATTTCGCAGGCGCGCATCGATGATGCCGTGCGCCGCATCCTGCGCGTCAAGTTCAAGCTCGGCCTGATGGGCCCGGCGCCGGTGGCGCGCGGCGATGCCGCCGGGCTGGGCGCCCCCGCGCATCCTGCCATCGCGCGCGAGGCGGTGGCCAAGTCTTTGGTGCTGCTTAAGAACAATGGTGGGCTGCTGCCCCTCAAGCCCGGGGCGCGGGTTCTGGTGGCAGGGCCAGGGGCAGACAGCATGGCGATGCAGGCCGGCGGCTGGACCATCACCTGGCAGGGCACCGATACCACGGCGGCCGATTTCCCCCACGGGCAGACCATCGGCCGCGCCCTGGCCGATGCGCTGGGGCAGGCCGGTGGCCAGGCCACGCTGGCGCCCGATGGCCAGTTTACGCAAAAGCCCGATGTCGCCGTGGTCGTCTATGGCGAGGCGCCCTACGCCGAATTCCAGGGGGACGTGGCCAACCTCGCGTTCCGGCCGCGCAATGGCGAGGATGCGCTGATCGCCCGCCTCAAGGCGCAAGGCATTCCGGTAGTTTCGGTATTCCTGTCCGGTCGGCCGCTGTTTGCCGGGCCGCTGATCAACGCCTCTGACGCGTTTGTCGCGGCCTGGCTGCCGGGCACCCAGGGCGCCGGCGTGGCCGATGTGCTGGTCGCCGGGCGCGATGGCAAGCCGGCGCGCGATTTTGCCGGCACGCTGCCGTTTCCCTGGCCCGCCGATGCCCGTTCGCCGGTGACCAAGCCGCTGTTTCCGGCAGGCTTTGGCCTGACCTATGCCCATCCCGCGCCGCTGGGCCGGGTGAACGAAGATCCGCGCGTCGATCTTTCGGCCGCGGCCAGCGACAACCTGTGGTTCAACCGCGGACAGGCGCCATCGCCCTGGCACCTCGGGCTCGACAATGCCGTCACTTCGCGCTCGATTGATCTGACGGCGCAGGAAGACGCGCGCCAGTTCACCTGGGCCGCGCCCGGTGCCCTGGCGATCGACGGTCCGCCGGTCGATCTCACCCGCCAGGCCGACGAAGGCTTTGAAGTTCGGCTCGATTGGCGAATCGATGCGCTGCCGGCCGGGCCGATCAAGGTTTCCGTTGGCACGGGCAGCCTGGATGTGGCATCGCTCCTGCGTCTTGCGCCGCAGGGGGCCGTCACCCAGACACGAATTCCGTTGCGCTGTTTTGCTCAGGTCGGGGCCGATCTCAAGAAGGTTGGAACGCCGCTTCGCATCACGGCGCCGCAGGGATTTGTCGTGACGCTCCGCAATGCGCGCGTCGAGGCAACTGGAAGCGTCGCTGCCTGTCCGACCCAAGGATAAAGCAGCGTTAGGAGAGAAATCACAATGGCCCTTGCCCCCGATCTTGCTGCGGGCACCCATCCCGATGGCCCCGACGGAGCCGCCCATATCGATGCCCCGCAGCTGCAGGTCTTCGTCATTGGGCTGTTCTTCATCTTCGGCGGGATCACGTCGCTCAACGACGTGATCATTCCCAAGCTCAAGGAGCTTTTCACGCTGAACTACACCCAGGCCATGCTGGTGCAGTTCTGCTTCTTTACCGCTTATGCCGTGATCGGCATTCCCGGTGCCCGCCTGGTCAAGCGCATCGGCTATATGCGCGGCGCGGTGGTCGGCCTCTTGACGATGATGGCCGGCTGCCTGCTGTTCATCCCCGCCTCGCAAAGCGCCACCTATGGCGTGTTCCTGCTGGCGCTGTTCGTGCTGGCGAGCGGCGTGGTGGTGGTCCAGGTCGTGGCCAACCCGCTGATTTCGCTGCTCGGGCCCGCACGCACGGCTTCCAGCCGGTTGACCTTTGCGCAAGGTTTCAATTCGCTGGGCACCACGCTGTTTCCCTGGTTCGGCGCCGCGCTGATCCTGGGCAGCCTGGCCAAGGTTTCGGCCGCCGATCTCACGGGCCCGGCGCTCGATGCCTATCGCACGGCGGAAAGCGGCGCGATCGTGAAGGGCTATATCGGCCTGGCCGTCGCCCTTGCCGTGGTTGCTGCCGTGGTGTGGTCGTTCCGCAACCGCCTGCCGGCTGAAAAGCATGCCGAAAGCGCCGGCCTTGCCGGGCTCGACCTGCTCAAGCGTCCGCGCTTCGGCTTTGGCGCGCTGTGCATCTTCCTCTATGTCGGTGCCGAAGTCTCGATCGGCTCGCTGATCGTCAACTATCTGCGCCAGGCGCATGTCATGGGCTTGGAAGAAGCTGCCGCCGGTAAGCTGATCAGCGTCTACTGGGGCGGGGCGATGATCGGCCGCTTCATCGGCTCGGCCGTGCTGCGCAAGGTTTCGCCGGGCAAGGCGCTCGCCTGCAACGCTATCCTTGCCATCGCGTTGATAGCGCTGTCTACCCACACCAACGGCCTGCTTTCGGGCTACAGCCTGCTTGCCATCGGCTTGATGAACTCGATCATGTTCCCCACGATCTTCAGCCTCGCCTGCGAAAAGCTGGGATCGCGCGCGGCCGATGGTTCGGGCATCATCAACGTGGCGATCTTTGGTGGCGCGGTGCTGCCGCTGCTGACCGGCGGCGTTGCCGACGTGACGCACAGCCTGGCGCTGGCCCTGGTCATTCCGGCGGTCTGCTATGCCGTGATCGCCAGCTATGGCTGGTATGCGCGGCGCCCGGTGGCGTGATCGCGCCAGCCTGACAAACCTGCCAGTTGCATGCACTGCCAAGGGGCGCGACCATCAGGTCGTGCCCCTTTTTTTGCACAACCGATGCGACCAAAAAGGCATTTGTGCCGCTACCGGCGCTGGGCCATGGTGCCCGCCAAACAGAAACACCGCGTTTAGATGCGGGAGCAGGAGCGCCCTTGATGTCTCAGGCTTTTGCCCTGACCGAAGACCAGCTTGCCATCCAGGACATGACACGCCGGTTCACCGCCGATGAGATTACCCCCCATGCCGCGCGCTGGGATGAAGAGCATATTTTCCCGCGCGAGGTGATCCGCGCCACTGGCGAACTGGGCCTGGGCGGCATCTATGTGTCCGAAGCCGGCGGCGGGGTGGGCCTCGGCCGCCTCGAAGCGGCCCTGGTGTTCGAGGCGATGTCCTATGGCTGCCCCACCACGGCCGCGTTCCTGTCGATCCACAACATGGCCGCCTGGATGCTCGACAGCTATGGGCCAGACGCGCTCAAGGCCCAGCACCTGCCCGGCCTCCTGGCGATGGACAAGTTGGGCTCCTATTGCCTGACCGAGCCTGGCTCCGGGTCCGATGCCGCAGCGCTCGCCACCACGGCGCGGCGCGATGGCGATGATTATGTGATCAATGGAACGAAGCAGTTCATTTCCGGCAGCGGGGTGAACGATATCTACCTGATCATGGTGCGCACCGGTGAGGACGGCCCGCGCGGCATTTCTTGCGTGCTGGTGGAAAAGGACACACCGGGCCTTTCCTTCGGCGCACCCGAACGCAAGCTGGGCTGGAATGCCTCGCCCACCGCGCAGGTGATCCTGGAAAACGTGCGCGTGCCGGTCACCAACCGTTTGGGCGCGGAGGGCGAAGGCTTCCGCATCGCCATGGCCGGGCTCGACGGCGGGCGGCTCAATATCGGTGCCTGCTCGCTGGGCGGGGCGCAGCGCTGCCTGGATGAAGCCATCGCTTATGTGAAGGAACGCCGCCAATTCGGCCGCGCCGTGGCCGAATTCCAGAATACCCAGTTCGTGCTGGCCGACATGGCCACCGAACTGGAAGCCGCACGCGCGCTGCTCTATCTGGCCGCAGCTAAGGTTACCGCCGGCGCGCCCGACAAGACGCGCTTTTCCGCCATGGCCAAGCGCTTTGCCACCGATACCGGCTCGGCCGTGGTCGATCGCGCGCTGCAACTGTTTGGCGGCTATGGCTATCTGCGCGATTACCCGATCGAGCGGTTCTGGCGCGACCTGCGCGTGCACCGCATCCTGGAAGGAACCAACGAAGTCATGCGCCTGATCGTCGGCCGGGACCTGCTGCAATGACCCCTGATGTGATCGTGCGCCGCGATGGCGCGGCCGGCATCCTCTCGCTCAACCGCCCGCGCGCCATCCATGCGCTGACCCTGCCGATGGTCAGGGCGATGACCGATGCCTTGCTCGCCTGGCAGGATGATCCGGCGATCACCGCTGTGATTATCGATCATGCCGTCGCCCCCGATGGCGATCCCAAGCTGTCGCGCGGGTTCTGTGCCGGGGGCGACATCGCCCTGCTGCGCGGCTCTGCGCTGGAAGACGGCGGCGCGGCGGGGCGTGATTTCTTCTTTCACGAATACCGCCTTAACCACCTGCTGTTCACCTATGCCAAGCCGGTGGTGGCTTTCATGGATGGCATCACCATGGGCGGGGGCGTGGGCATCTCGCAGCCGGCGCGCTGGCGTGTGGCCACGGCCAAGACGCGGCTGGCCATGCCCGAAACCGGGATCGGCCTGTTTCCTGACGTGGGCGGTGGCTGGTATCTGTCGCGCCTGGAAGGGCGGCTGGGCCAATACCTGGCGCTGACCGGGGCGCGGCTCGATGGCGCGGAATGCCTGTGGGCCGGGCTTGCCACGCACTATCTGGATGACAGCGCGCTGGCGAAGGCTAAGGCGCAGATCGCCGCTGGCGAGAGCGTTGGCGCTGCGCTCGATGCGCTGTCGGCCACGCCCGGGCCGGCGCCGATTGCGGCCCATGCCGACGATATCGCGCGCCATTTCATCCATGACAGCCTGGCTGACACGCTGGCTTCGCTGGCCCGCGATCCCGGCAGTTTCGCCCAGGCGACGCTGGCCACACTCGCCACGCGGTCGCCGTTTTCCTGCGCGGTCTCGCTGCTGCAGCTCGCCACCAGCCTGGCCCTGCCCGATTTTGCCGCGAACATGGCGATGGAATACCGCATCGGCGGCCGCATGATCGTGCGGCCCGATTTTGCCGAGGGCGTGCGCGCGGTGATCGTTGACAAGGACAATGCCCCGCGCTGGAACCCGGCCAGCGCCGCTGACGTGGCGCCCGCCGAACTCGACGCGATCTTTGCGCCCCTGCCGCATCAAGAGGAATGGACCCCGCTATGAGCTTTGAAACGATCCTGGTCGAAACCCAGGGGCCGGTCACGCTAATCACGCTCAACCGCCCGCAGGCCCTCAATGCGTTGAGCAGCCAGGTTCTGGCCGATCTGATCGCTGCCTTCGCCGCGTTCGAGGCCGACCCGGCTCAGCGCTGCGCGGTGCTGACCGGCAGCGGCGACAAGGCCTTTGCCGCCGGCGCCGATATCAAGGAAATGGCCGACAAGCCGGCAGCGGCTTTCTATGCCGAAGACTTTTTCGAAGGCTGGACGAGCAAGCTGGTCAAGGCCACGCGCAAGCCGTGGATCGCGGCGGTCAACGGCTTTGCCCTGGGCGGCGGTTGCGAACTGGCGATGATGGCCGATTTCATCATCGCCAGCGACAATGCCAAGTTCGGCCAGCCGGAAATCAAGCTGGGTGTGGCACCGGGCATGGGCGGTTCGCAGCGCCTGGCCCGCGCCGTGGGCAAGGCTAAGGCGATGGACATGTGCCTGACCGGGCGCATGATGGACGCGGCCGAGGCTGAACGCGGCGGCCTGGTTAGCCGCGTGGTGCCCCATGCCGATCTCATGGCCGAAGCGCTCAAGACTGCGCAGGCGATTGCCGGCATGCCCCCGCTGGCGGCGATGATGAACAAGGAAATGGTCAACCTGGCGTTCGAAACCACGCTCGACCAGGGTCTCCTGGCCGAACGCCGCATGTTCCAGGTGCTCACCGCCACGCAGGACAAGGCCGAAGGCATGGCTGCCTTCGTGGAAAAGCGTCCTGCCAACTGGCAGGGCCGCTGAACCTAACGAAACCATAACGGGAGAGGCTGCCATGGCGGCAATTGCATTCATTGGCCTGGGCAACATGGGCGGCGGCATGGCCGCCAACCTGGCAAAGGCCGGGCACGCCGTGCGCGCGTTCGATCTTTCGGCGCCCGCGCTGGCCGCCGCGCAGGACGCGGGCTGCACGCCCTGTTCCACCGTGGCCGATGCCGTGACCGGCGCCGATGTGGTGGTGACGATGCTGCCCAACGGGGCGATCGTGGGTGACGTGATCGAAAACCAGGTGATCGGCACGGCGCCTGCCGGCGCGCTGCTGATCGATTGCTCCACCATCGATGTCGCCACCGCGCGCCGCCTGGCCGAGGTGGCCAGCGCGGCAGGCCATCCGATTGTCGATGCGCCGGTTTCGGGCGGCATCGCGGCGGCGCGGGGCGGCACGCTGACTTTCATGGTCGGCGGCACCGACCAGGCCTTTGCCGCCGCGCAGCCGATCCTGGCGGCAATGGGCAAGGCGGTGGTCCATGCCGGGGCGGACGGAGCAGGGCAGGCGGCCAAGATCTGCAACAACATGCTGCTGGGCGCGACCATGGTGGCGACGTGCGAAAGCTTCCGCCTAGCCGAGCGGCTGGGGCTGGACCTGCAGACCTTTTACGACATCGCGTCAAAGGCTTCGGGCCAGTCGTGGTCGATGACCAGCTATTGCCCGGTGCCGGGCGTGGGGCCGCAGACCCCGGCGGACAATGACTACCAGGGCGGCTTTGCCACGGCGCTGATGCTCAAGGACCTGCGCCTGGCGATGGGCGCAGCACAGGAAGCCGGCGCGCCGGTGCCGATGGGGCACCTGGCGGAAAAGCTCTATGCCGCCTTTGCCGCCGATGGCCATGACGACCGCGATTTTTCGGCGATCATCAAGACGCTTTGACTGGCGGCCAGGGGGCTTGATCGCCACCACCCCCAACCCCCTCCTCTAAAGAGGAGGGGGCTTTCAAATCAGCATCTTAATTCCCCCTCCTCTTTAGAGGAGGGGGTCGGGGGGTGGTGGAAGGCATGCCCGACCGCCGATCAACCCGCCGGCAAGGTCACCTTGGCCTGGGGTGCATCGCGCAGGCGCAGATGCAGGGCGCCATCGGCCGGGCGGGGCACTTTCAGGCTCGATCCGGTAAAGCCGGGCTGCACTGTTGCCGCGCGGGTGAAATCGCCATCGGCGCCCACGGCATCAAGCAGGAACAGGTTGCGCCCGGTCAGCGTGCAGGGCAGCGAGCCGCCACTGTCGCAGGCAAAGCCGGTGATGCGCGGCAGGCGCGCCAGCGTGGCAAGCGGCTGCCATGCACCCAACTGGCCATCGGCCTTGACCAGGCGATAGCGCAGCGGGCCAAAGCTGGCCGCCGGCAGATCGCTGGCGCGCATCGTGGCGACCAGCACCGTGGGGTCGGTGGCCATCAGGCCCTTGGCCGTGGTCAGGCGCAACCCGCTCTGGCTGCCGGCCGGGGCCACCTCGATCGCATCGCCGCTGCCCAGCACGGTATTGGCGCCAGCGCGCACCGAGAAAACCAGCTCGGCGTCTTCGGGCAGCAGGTCGTCAGAGGCAAAGCGCAGGGGCCGCGTGCCGGGTGGCACGGGCGCGGCGTTGACCGTGCGACTGATCAGGTCGATGCGCGGCCGCGCGGGGCCGATCTTGATCGACACGGTCTGGGTGCGGCCATCGTCCAGCTTGATCTGTGCCTTGGCCGCCGTGCCGGCGTCACCGGCGCGGGTGTTGCCGCTCGTCGCCAGATGCAGGCGGTCGATCCGCCCGTCGCGCACCAGGCCATCGGGGCGGAACTCAACATCGCCCAGCGTCAGCGCCACCACCTGTTCCAGGCGCTGGCCGGTGATCATCGCCTCGCTGTCGCCGGCGCGGATATCGACCGAATCGATCCGGCTGCTTTCCGCCCGCGCGCGCAGCGTGACATTGGCGGGCGTGCCCAGGCTCTGCTGGTGAATGTCCAGGCGCACTTCGCCGGTTTCACCCTCGGCCAAGGGCACGGTGACGGCCAGGTGCGTGGCATCGATCGCGCGATAGGTCACGCTGCGGCCGGTGGCGCTATTGCCGATGCGCAGGCTGACATCATCGACGCAGCCCGGTGCAGCGCCCTCCAGGATCACTTCGTTGTCGCGCCCGGCCACCAGCGGCCCGGTGGCATTGGCAGCGCGCGACCAGGCCCCGCCATCGGGGCGTTGCACCACGTAATCGGGCCCGTCGAACGTGTCGAAGCCCCAGCGGCCGTGCATGTGCATGGTCAGCGTGGCACCCGGCGGCAGGCTATCGGCGACCACGGCATAGCCGCCAAGGTCTGCCCGCGGGGCCAGGGGGTATTCGCGCGTCGATCCGTCGGTGGCGGTCACTTTCACCGCCATGTCGTGGGCAAAGCCGGTGGCAAAGACCAGCGGTGCTCCTTCCACCGGCAGGACCAGGGCATTGCCCGGCGCGCAGATCGGCCCCTTGGTGGGATTGCGCAACTGCGGCGGGCTGTCTGCCCCGATCGCCGGCATGGCCATGACCATCACCGACTTGGGCTTGTTGAACGAGGGCGCGCTGTTGAGCTTGAGCGAGGCGGTCTCACCCTTGAGTTCGGACAGCGTCGGCAGATAGTTGAACTGCGGGTTGCTGAACGCGCCGAACAGCTTGGCCAGATCGCGCACCACGCCGATATAGGGGCTGTAGAGGCCGGCACCGCCCTGCTGCGTGGTGCTGAGCGAGAGCGCCAGCGTGGTCGGCGCGCCGGTCAGCGTATCGGTCAGCGAATTGGTGTGGATGTCGCTGAGCACCAGGGTGTCCCGATCTTCCACCAGGCACGAGGCCTGCTGGTCCACCACCTTGGTCAGGCATTCCTCGTTCAGCTTGATCGACAGGCTGCGCGCCAGTGTCGGCGCCATGCGCTGAAGGTCTTCGGGGTGGGTGGCATTGTCGCCGTTGATCGCGTTGATGAAAGCGATCAGGCGCGCATGATCGAGCGAGGCCTGGTTGAGATCCTGGCTGGCGCGCACGAACTCACCCGGCTTGCCGCGCACCGCATCCACCAGCGTGCCTTGCGCACCGCTGGTTTCCGGCACGATCAGCACCACCATCTGGCGCGCGCCCTTGGGCACGGTCAGGTTGAGCGAATGCTCGTTCGCCTTGTCCTTCCACGTGCGCGCCACGCCGATCCATTCGCGTGGCGGCGGGTTGGTGGCGCCGCGCAGGAACGCCGAAACCACCATCAGGTGCGCGCCCTGGTCACCGGGCAGCGCGGCCGAGATGCGCAGGGTATCGCCTTCGGCCAGGCTGGGCACGCTGCTGATCGGCAGGTCCTGGCCATTGCGGGTGACCATCACCTTGATGTCCGGCCCGATCAGCTCAAAGCGGGAATCGGCGGCCCTGGCGCCGTTCATCGGCACGGCAGCGGCCAAACCGGCCAGTGCCAGTGCCGAAGCGGCAGTGCGGAAACGAGAAAGGCCCGGTGCAAAGGATCTGGCAAACATCATCTGCGATTGTGTCCGCTGTGCCATGAAGGTCAAGGAATTATGGTCCGGTCCACTGCCCATCGCAGCGGATCTGCGCTGAACGGGGGATGAGCCAGGTTTCGGCCATCTGCTGCCCACGCCCGCCGCCGCCGGCACCGGCCTGCCCGGCAAAGGCCAGCGCCAGGCGGCCCTGTGCGGTCAAGACAGGCGGTATCGCCACCTCGACAAAGGCGGGATTGCTGGGGCGCTGCCGGGGCGGCAGGATCATCTGCCCGTTGGCATAGACCGCCATCGTCCGCCAGTAATCCTCGCCCGCCCAGGTTAAGCGCAGGCACCAGGCGCGCCCGCGCGGCAGGCGATAGGCCAGCCGCAGCGGATTTTCATAGAGCGTTTCGGCATAGGTCAGCGTCGCCAGCGGCCAGCCATCGGCCGGCAGGTGGTCGGCCACGCCCACGATGCTGCTGTGGCGGCCCTGCGGATCGGCCAGTTCGCCCCACCCGCGCAGCAGGTGCGGCTGCGCGCCGGGCATGCCCAGGTCATCATAGAGCGCGCCGTGGCGCCGGTCGGCGCGGTCGGCCAGGGCGATGAGTGCAGTCTGCCGCGCCGCTTCGCCGGGGGCGGCCATGGCACTGGCCAGGCGCGGCAGCAGCGCGGCGCGATCGGTCAGATCGGCCATGGCGCGATCGAGGTTGGCGCCGCGCTCCCAGTTGGAGGCGCCATAGCGCGGTACGCTCAATTGCATGCGCGCCTTGTCCCACAGCCGCGCTGCCAGGGCTTCGAGCTGGTGATAGAGCGCCAGGGTGGCGCGTGGTTCCGGCCGATCGAGCGCGGCGCGCGCGCGGGCCACGGCTTGCGCGCTGCCCGTGATGGCGGCCCGGGCCAGCGCCGCGCGGGCGGCGCGATCAGCCGCTTGCGCCGCGGCCCAGCGCCGGGCGACCAGCGCATCATAGACCGCGCGATAGCGATAGAGATCGATCCGCCAATCGGCCCATGGCGCCGGGTGCAGCGCGCGCGTGGCCCCCAGCGTGGCGGCAATGCCGGGGTTGCGTGCTGGATCGCCGCGCCAGTTCTGCTCCAGCGCCTGGGGCAGGGTGGCAAAGCGATCATCGCCGATGAAGCGGCGGGCATGGGCGAGGGCAATGGCACGCGTGCTGGCATGGGGGTTCCACGCCAGGGCCAGCCACTGCGCCAGGTTCCAATCGTCGTTCACCCCTTCGGAATAGGCGATGAACCCGCGCGTGCCGGGCGCCTGATCGGCAAAGGCGGCAGCCATCGCGCGCGGGCGCGGGTTCACCGGTTCGCGCCCTTCGGTCAGGGCAAAGGCCGGGTGCCAGCGTTGCAGCGGCAACTGCGCGTGCATGGCATGGGCGGTGTCGGGATAAAGTTCCAGCGGCACCACCCCGGCAAACAGCGCGCGGTGAGCGGCAATCGGGCTGCGCGTCTGCGGCCCGACGAACACGCCGGAAAGCCAGGTTGGGCGCTGGCGCACTTGCGCCACGAAGGCGTCAAACCCGGCGGCATCGAACCCTTGCGACGATACCAGCATTTCGGCGGCCGGAAAGCGCGCGTGCAGCGGCGCAGCGAGCTGCCCCAGCACGGCAAACAGTGGCGCGGGCGCGGTATGGCCAGGGTCGCCGCCGGGGAAATAGACCGCATCCAGCGCGGGAAAATCCGCCAGCAGCGCGGCAAAGTCTGCCTGTTCGGCGGCGACATCGCCCGGCCGCGTGTAATCGCGCAGCAGCGGATAATAGAGCGCCACCTGCAGCCCCAGCGCGTGGGCTGCGCGCGCCGTGGCCAGGATCGCCGTGCGGGCCGGCACCGGGGCAAGGGGGGATGCGGCGGCATCGTCAGAAACCGGCGCCACCAGCTGCACGCGGTTGGCACCCATCAGCGCCAGGTCTTCCACCTGGCGCGCCAGCATCGCTGGGGTCCAGGCGTCAAAGCTGTTGTTCTTGGCGCGAATGCCGATCTGGTCACCGCGCACGGCCATGGCCGGGGCGCTGTGCACCGGCCCGGTCAGCGTGAGCCGCGTCCCGCGCAGATGGCCCAGTACCCAGCCAGCGGCATAGGCGGCGCTGCGGGGCTGGCCTACGGCGATGGCGATGGTGCGGCCATGCTGTTCCAGCACAAAGCCTTCACCCAGCGCGGGTCTGGTGATGAATTGCAGGGTCAGCGGGCAGGCGGGCGCGGGATCGATCCCACGCTCGTGCAGGCGCCGCGCCAGCAGGTCTGCCCCGGCGCGGGCCGGGGCATCGGACTGGATGCAGGCGCCGGCAAGATCGGGCGCCGCCAGCGCCGCCGCCGGCCCAGCCAGGGCCAGGGCCGGCACCAGCAGGGCCCGCACCACGCGTGCCGGCAGCGGCATCAGGCCGAAGCCTGGGGCCGGTCTGCCGGGGCACGGGCAAAGCTCTTGTCCGGCTCTGCCTGCATGTGGAACACCAATGTGCCGCCGGCCGCCAGTTCGGCATGGCGCAGCCATGATCGCGTCAGCGGCTGGCCGTTCCATTCCACCTTGCCGTAATAAGGGCGATCCGGCCCCTGGCCGCGCGCTTCGATCACCAGTTCGCGGCCCCCGCCCACGCGCACCCGCGCGCTGTCGAACAGCGGGCTGCCCAGCACATAGACCGCACTGACCGGATCGACCGGATAGAAGCCGAGCGCCGAGAGGATGAACCACGCGCTCATCTGCCCGCAATCGTCATTGCCGATGATGCCATCGGGCTTGGCGGTGTACATCGTCGTCAGCAAGCGGCGCACCAGCCGTTGCGTCTTCCAGTGCGTGCCGCACCAGGCATAGAGATAGGCGACATGGTGCGAGGGTTCGTTGCCATGGGCATATTGGCCGAGCATGCCCGAGATATCGGGCGGCGCGCCCTTGGGCAGGGTGGAGGGTGCGGAAAACAGCGCGTCGAGCTTGGCCTCGAACGCGGCGTCGCCGCCCATCGCCGCCATCAGGCCGGGCACGTCATGCTGGTTGAGGAAGGTGGCCTGCCAGCCGTTGCTTTCGGTATAGTCGCGCCACTTGGACGAATGGCCCAGCTGCACCGGGTCATAGGGGCTGGTCCAAGTGCCATCAGCCAGGCGCGGGCGGGCAAAGCCCACACTGGCATCGAACACGTTGCGCCAGTTGCCGCTGCGCTTTTCCAGGTGGGCGGCATCCTGCGTGGCGCCGGCCGCGCGCGCGATCTTGGCGGCGGCGTAATCGTCATAGCTGTATTCCAGCGTGCGGCTGACGCTTTCGAACACCAGGTCTGCCGGCACATAGCCCAGCTGATCGTAGAACGGGATGCCCAGCGAATTGTCGAGCGTGGGCGTGGTGAAATCCAGCGCGCGGCGGCGGATGCCCGGCCAGGCGGCGGCATAATCGGCGGGGATGCCCTTGGCCATCGCCTCGGCCAGCACCGGCACGGCGTGCCAGCCGATCATGCAGCCGGTTTCCACGCCCTGCAGCGGCCAGACCGGCGGGCCATAGGGGCTTTGCAGCGTCTGGCGGATGAGATCGGCCATCATCACCGCAGCATGATCGGGGCGGATCAGCGTCTGCAACGGATGGAACGCGCGATAGGTATCCCACAGCGAATAGGCGCTATAGGCCGCCTCGCCTTTCGCCAGGGTGTGCACCTGGCGATCGAGGCCGATCGTGCGCCCATCCACGTCGCTCAGCAGCGTGGGGCCCAGCGCGGCGTGGTATTGCGCGGTGGCCATGATGGTCTGCTGCGCCGGGGTGCCGCCGCGCACCGTGATGCGCGCCAGTTCGCCATCCCAGGCGGCCTGGGCGGCGCGGGCATAGGTGTCGAAATCGAAATGTGGCGCTTCGGCCGCCAGGTTGGCGCGGGCGCCGGCCACGTCCACCGCCGAAATGCCGGTGCGGATCACGATCGGCGCGCTGCCGGCGTCGGGGAACCAGGCCACGGCCTTGAGCCGCTTGCCGCTGATGGCATGGGTGGCGCCTGCCACGGCGGCAGGGGCCGGGGCGTTGTCGTCGCCATAGAAATCGACGCGTGACGGCGCGCGCGAAAACTGCATCGCGAAAAAGATCTCGCGCCCCTTGGCCCAGCGCCACACCCGGCGCCGGCCCACCAGCGTGCCATCGGGCAGCCATTCCAGCGCAGCGGCATCGATCAGCGGCGGATAGTCGGAACTGTCGAGCACCAGGTGCGACAGGTCGATCAGCACATGGCCTTCGCCCACTGGAAAGGCATGGCGCTGCACGCCGGTGCGCAAGGTGGCGGTCAGTTCGCTGGTCACGCCGTTTTCCAGCGCCACGCGGTAATAGCCGGGCCGCGCTTCTTCCTGGGTATAGCGCAGGCGATAGCCGGGCGCGGCAGGGTTCTGCTTGGCCGGATCGAGTGGGCCGGGATCGAGCCGCACCGGCCCGCGCGCCGGCAGCACCAGCACGTCGAGCATGTCACCAATGCCGGTGCCCGACAGATGGGTGTGCGAAAAGCCCAGCAGCGAGGGATCGCCGTGGTGATAGCCCGAACAGGTATCCCAGCGCGCGGTGTCGGTATCCGGGCTCACCTGCACCATGCCGAATGGCATGCTGGCGCCGGGGAAAGTGTGGCCATCGCCCCCCGTGCCGATGAACAGATCGGGCTGTCCTGCCGTGGTGCGCCCAGGGCTGCGGCGCGTGGCGGCCAGGGCTGGCGTTCCGGCGGCGGCAGCCAGGGCCATGTGGCAAGAGGCGCGAAGAAGACTGCGGCGGGCAAGTGCGATCATGGCTGGCTCCTGGCTGGGCGGTGCCGTCTGGACATGACAACGCCTGCCGGAGCGGTGCATCCGGCAGGCATTGCGGTTGGCGCATGGCAAGGGAGGAAACATGCCATGCGCCGATAGGGTTTGCCGTGTCCGCTCAATAGGCGAACTGCAGGGTAGCGGCAAACACGCGACCGTTCTTGTAGAAGGCGGTCGGCGCGTTCTTGGTGCCGCTGTAGGAGTAGTAGGTGGAGTCCAGCAGGTTCTGGGCATTGGCCTGAACCGTCAGGTTTTCGGTGATCTTGTACCCGATTGAGGCGTCGAGCTGGTGATAGCCAGCGGTCTTGTCCACCGAGTTCAGACGGCCGATCCCGGTGAAGTAGTCGCTGCGCCAGTTCCAGCTGATGCGGGCCTGGAAACCGTCCTTTTCGAAGTACGGGATCACGTTGACCGTGTGCTTCGAAAGGTAGGGCAGGTTGACCACGTTGCCGTCGCTATCCACGCCGCTCTTGGCATCGGCATAGGTATAGTTGGTCAGGATGCCAAAGCCGCCCCAGATCGGCGTCTGGAAACCGACCGACACGCCGTTGACCGTGGCGTTGGTGGCGTTGACCGGCAGGGTGACCTGGTATTCCACCGGCGTGGTGCCACCGAGCGGGGTAAGCATCTGCGACACGGTCTTGGTCACGATGTACGAGCTGATCTGGCGGCGGAAGTATTCCACCGACAGCAGCGAGCCGGGACCGAAATACCATTCGCCAGACAGTTCGTAGTTGGTCGACTGATAGGGATTGAGATCCGGGTTGCCGCCAGCCGCGGTGAAGTTGGTGTCATTGCGGCTGAACGCACCAGCCAGCTGGGCATAGCGCGGACGGGCGATCACTTCGGCCACGGCACCGCGCAGCTTGAAATTATCGCTGATATCCCACGACACGTTCAGGCTGGGCAGGAACTTGAGATAGTCCTTGTTGCTGACGATCGGGGTATAGGTCGAGCCGTTGTCGGTCGAGTTGAAGTAGTTCGACCGGTCGCTGGTATAGACCATGCGATACCCGCCCGAGCCGTGGATCGGGCCGCTGCCGAAGTCCAGCTGGACATAGGCATTGGCAACCTTTTCCCGCACGCTGAACGTCGAACCCTTGTCGATCCCGGTGTCGACATAGAGGCCGTTGTTGAGCGCATCGACCACGCCCTGTTCGGTCAGCGTGGCGAACTGGTTGGCGTTGCCATTGTCGTTGAGGCCGTTGAACAGGCCGCCGGGCGTGAGGTGGGTGGTGAAATCGGTGAGCGAGATCGGGTTGGTGTAGAACACCTTGGAGCCGGTCACGGTCAGCGCGTTCTGGTGCGTAGAGGCCTTGATGCCCATGCGCACGTCCTTGAAGAACGCGTCGCTCACCTCCCACTTGCCGTCCAGCTGGGCGTAGAACTCTTCGTCCTTCTGGCGCGAATGGGCGATGCCGCCGATCTGGTAGCCGTTGATGGTGGTGCCGTCGGGCAGCTTCTGCGACGAGGTGGAGAAGCGACCCCACTGGCTCGCGTCGGTCGGCGCGGTGTTGTAGTTCACGCTGGTCGACGTGCCGGTGTAATCGAAGGTGTAGCCACCGTTCGAATAGAGCGACATCAGGTATTCGGGGTTGGTGCCGCCGGTCGCCTTGCTCCAGCCGCCGTTGCCCGACAGGGTGAAGCGATCGCTGACATGCCAGGTGCCCGCCAGGTTATAGCTGTCGTTGGTCACCTTGGTCTTGCGATAGTTCATGTCCAGCTCCGCCTGGGTGCTGGTGCCATTGGCCATCGTTGCCGAGCTGATCAGGCCGTTCGACAGCGTGACTGCCGAAATGTTGCCCGGGTTGTAGTTCGGATAGATGAATTCTGACTGCGAGAAGTTGTTGTAGGTGCCCTGGATGTGCATGCCCGTGGCGATCAGCTCGAAATCGCTGGTGGGTGCATATTGCACGGCAAACTGGCCGCCGATGCGCTGGCGCGTCTGCTTGAAATAGGCGTGGTTGATGCCGGCCGGATAACGGGCATTGGCCAGGTCCTGCGTCGTGCCGCCGTTGATGGCGAGCGCCGAGTTCTTCGGCACGTAGTTGCCGTTGCCGTCGGTCAGCAGGTCGCCGTTGGCGTCCTTTTGCAGGAAGTCCTTGCCGGTGGAGTAGCCGAAGTATTCGATCCCGGCGCGGGCCAGCGAATCCTTGTCATAGGTGCCGGCCACCATGATGCCGAAGGTTTCGTCCTTGTTCTTCCAGCTGTAAAGCAGCGAGCCGCGCGGGTTGGCGATCTTGGAGCGATCGTTGTAGTTCACGCCGATCGAACCGTTCAGCGAATTCGCCTTCATGTCGAGCGGCTTGCGCGTGCGCACCAGCACCGTGCCGCCCAGCGCGCCTTCATCGATCCACGGTTCGGGCGACTTATAGACTTCCACGCGCGAAATCACTTCGGGCGCGAGCAGCGAATAGTTGAACGTGCGCCCGGTCACGTCGCCGGGGTTGCCACCCCAGTCGGCCGAGGCGATCGAGTGCCCGTCGATCAGGATGCGGTTGAGCGCCGGGTCGGTGCCCTGGATCGACACGCGTTCACCGATGCCGAACTGGTGGTCCACCGACACGCCCGGAATGTGCGAGAGCGATTCGGCCACGTTGCGATCGGGGAACTTGCCCACGCCTTCGGCGGTGATCACGTCCATCACGGCAATCGCGCTGCGCTTCACGTCGATCGCGTTCTTGAGCGAGGCGCGAATGCCGGACACGACAATCGCCTGGCCCGGATCGCTGCCCTGATCGGCGGAATCGGCGGCGGCGCTGTTGGGCGCTGTGGCCTGGGCATCCTGCGCGATGGCTGGCGACGACACGATCGTGGCAAAGGTGCTTGCCAGCAATGCTGCACGAAAGAATGACATGTTTTAACCCTCAATCCCGCCCGTATCCCGGGCACGAATGTGTTGAACCCTGAAACGGTGTTGCTTACCCCTCGCGGCTGTTTCCTGGATGTGGTCTGTAACCAATCTAAGTCCAACCGCCACGCAATATGTCACTTAAATGAAACCGGCTGTCCACCAAAACTTGGCCTGACACATCCGCCAACAGAATGAAACAATGTGAAAAAATATACGAAATCCGCCGTTTTCCGGTCTTTTTGCGGGTTGAGGGGTGCGGCATATTGGCCGCAGTCCCAAAAAAATTTACACGGGTTTGGTAGGGACCAAAACAAAGCCACATCGCGCAAAGGTGATTCGCTGGTGCGGTGGACCGCAAAAGGAGCAGGCCAATGAATGCCGATCAGCCCATGAAGAAGGCCGGCCGCGATGCTTGAAGTGTGCGTGGAAGACGGTGCCGGCATGGCTGCGGCGCTGGCCGGTGGCGCGGATCGGCTGGAACTGTGCGTGGCGCTGGACCTGGGTGGGCTGACGCCGCCATCGTCCCTGCTCGATCTTGCAGCGCGCCAGCCCTTGCCGGTCCATGCCCTGTCGCGCCCGCGCCCTGGTGATTTTGCCTACAACGCCCGTGATTGTGCGCTGGTGCAGGCCGATCTAGCCGAATTTGCCAAGGCTGGCCTTGCCGGTGCGGTGATCGGTTGCGGCGGGCGGCAGGGGCTGGATCGCGGGGCGCTGGCCGAATGGGTCGACCATGCCCGCGCGCTGGGCGAGGCACGCGGGCGGCCGCTGTCGCTTACGCTGCACCGCGTGTTCGATCTGCTCGACGATCCGTTCGCCGGCCTGGAAATCGCGGTGGAACTGGGCTTTGACCGCATTCTGACCTCGGCCGGCGCGGTGCGCGCGGGTGATGGCGTGGCGCGCTTTGCCGCGCTGGTGAAAGCGGCCAGCGGGCGCATCACGATCATGGCCGGCGGGGGCCTGGAACCGGCCGCCGTGGCCGCCTTGCGCGCGGCCGGCGTGCACGAATTCCACGCCTCGTGCCGCAGCCCGGTGCCCAAGGCCTGCGTCGATGCGCGGTTGATCGACCTTGGCTTCCAGGCCGGGCGTGGGCGCCAGACCGATGTGTCGCGTGTGGCCGCCTTCGTTGCCGCCACAAGCTGAAATGGTATTGAAAAGGAATTGAAATTTCAGGGAGTCAGGTCCACCGGCCCGGCAATTCCTGACACGCTCCCGTCCCGCGCCGCCACGATCACCACCAGTTCGCGCGGGCCGGCACCAGCGGGCAGGGCCAGGGTGAGGGGGGCGGGCGCCGGGCTGGTCTTGCGGCTCAGCAGCGCCCCGTCCAGCCATACCTCGGCCGTGCCGGCCAGGCTGGCAAAACGCAGGCTGCCGCCGCGCGCCGCCACCGCGCGCCACGGGGTGATCGTGGCGCGATAGAGATGCCACTGCTCGCCGCTGCCGGCCGCCGGGGTGGCCACCTCGCTGCTGCCCACGCTGTCCCAAGAATTGTTGTCGCCCGCCGCGGGAGCCAGGCGCGGGTCGGGCCGAGCGGGCAGGGCGGGGGAGCGCAGCCAGCGATCCAGGCGTTGCCGTGGCGCTTCGGCCGCCACCGTTGGCGCGGCGCTTCTGTCCTCGCGGCCCACCACCAGCCGCGCCGGGGCCAGGCCGGGCGCGCTGGCTTCCAGTACCAGCGGGGCAAGGCCCGCATCCCCCTGCACGATCGCCTGGGCCAGGCCATTGAACAGGCTGCGCGCGGTGCCTTTCTCGCTTTCGTGGCTGTTGGGATCGCCATTGCCCAGCCCGATGATTGCCCCGCCGCGCACGGACAGATGCACCATGTCCTGCGCCACCGGCACATGGCGGCCACGCGCATCGGTGGCATCAATGGTGATCGCCAGGGCATCATCGCCTTCGCTACCCAGCGCGCGGCGCGCGGGGGTCAGCCGCAGGGCCTTGGCCGGGCCAGCGGTCTCGTGCACCATGCGGGCCACCACCTTGCCGCTGTCGATCGCCAGGGCTTCCAGCCGGCCGGGGGCATAGGGGATGTGCAGCGTGTGCCCCATGATGCGATCGGCCTGGGCAATGCGGGCGACGGTGCGCCCGTTCAGCCGCACTTCCAAGCTCGGCGCATTGGTGATCGCCAGCATCTCTATCGGCTGGCCTTCGCGGCCCGGCCAGGTCCAGTGCGGATCGATCCACACCATCGGCGCGCTATCCAGCCACTGCGCCTGGCGGATGCCGAACGCGGTCTTGGGAAAGCCGCACAGGTCCATGATGCCGAAAAAGCTGCCCACGCTGGGCCAGGCATAGGGCGTGGGCTCGCCATGGTAATCCAGCCCGGTCCAGACAAAGCCGCCGGCCACAAACGGCCGCGCCGCGATTGCCTGCCAGGATTGGCGGTGGGTGGCGCCCCAGCCGGCGGCTTCCTTGTCCAGCGCGGTGATCACGTGGGCCTGCGGATCGCTGGCAAAGGCGCCGCGCGTGCCATAGGCGCTGGTGTCTTCGCTGCTCAGCATCGGCTGGTCGGGATGCAGCGCGTGATAGCGATCGTAATCGCCCTGGTAATAGTTGAAGCCCATGAGGTCGACCGCCTGGCCGACGTTTTCGGGATTGAAGAAGCCGCCACTCATCGCCGCGGTCACCGGGCGGTCCGGGTCGAGCCGGCGCACGGCGGCGCGCAGGCGGCGCACCATTTCCTTGCCGGCATGGGTGCCCTGCATCGGTTCTTCGTTGAACACCGACCATGCGAACACGCATGGATGGTTGCGGTCGCGCCGCACCAGCCATTCCAGCTGCGCCAGATAATCGGGCGCGGGGTTGAACAGGCGGTTTTCGGCCATGACCAGAAAACCCAGCCGGTCGCACCAGTCCATCACTTCGGGCGCGCAGGCGCCATGCGTCATGCGAATGGCATTGCAGCCCAGTTGCTTGAGGCGCTGCAACCGCCACAGCACCAAGGCATCGGGCACGGCCACGCCCACCCCGGCATGGTCCTGGTGCAGGCACACGCCCTTGATCTTGGTGGCGACGCCATTGAGCAGCAGGCCGCGCGCCGGATCGAACACCACCGCACGAAAACCGATCGCCACGCTGCGGCGGTCGATCACCACGCCATCGCGTTCCACTTCCACCAGCAGATCGTGCAGCACCGGATCATCGGGCGACCAGAGCGCCACCGCGCCATCAGGCCGCAGCGTGATCTGCGCCTTGCCCTGGTCCAGTCCAGCCACTTGCGCCGTGGCACTGCCCTGGCACAGCAGGCGTCCATCGCCATCGCGCACACTGACGCGCACCACGGCACTGGCCGGTGCGTCGGCGATATTGCCCAGCGTCACGCTGACCGGCACCGTCCAACGGCCATCGGCCTGGCGCACCGGATGGCCATGCACGCCCTGTTCGGCAATGTGCAGCGGCGGGCGGGTTACCAGCCAGGCATGGCGATAGATCCCCGCGCCTTCATACCACCAGCCCTCGCGCACGGTGGCATCGGCGCGTACCGCGATCCAGTTGAGGTCGTCGCCATAGCGGGCAAACGGGGTCAGATCGATCGTCACCCCGGTATAGCCCGACCAGGAGTGCGCCACCTCGCTGCCGTTGACCCACACCGTGGCGTGGCTGGCAATGCCGTCAAAGCGCAGCTCGATCTTCTGCCCTTCCAGCGCCGGGTCGAGCCGGATCAGGCGGCGATACCAGCCGATCCCGCGCGGGCGATAGCCTTGCGAGACATTGGCAGCGGGATCGAAGCCCTGCGCGCTGGCCCAATCGTGCGGCAGCGTAACCGCCTGCCAGTCTGACGCATCGAAATCGAGCGCGGCCGGCCCACCGGCGTTGCCGGCCTTGACCGACAGATAAGTGGCATTGTGATCGGCCGGCACGGGAAAGGGGATGTCGCCCTCGTGAAACAGCCATCCCTGGTCGAGTGACTGGCGCCCCGGCTCTGTTGCCGGAAGGCGCGGCGCGGCGCCGGGCAGGGGGGCTGGCATGCGCAAGCCGCCAGGCATCATGTCCGTCGGGGCGATCAGCAGTGCCGCGCCGCTGTTTGCGCTGGGCAGGGCCATCGCGCTGCCGCCCCAGCCCAGCCGCATGGCCATGGCCCAGCCCGCTGCGCCTTTCAGCAGGGCGCGGCGCGATGCCAGCGTGGCGGCGCGCGGCAAGGCATTGTCGGCTGGCGGCATGGCGGTATCCTGGCTTGCGGCGTAACGTCCGAAAGGATTTACATTGGTAATGTCTTTCCGGCAACGTCTGCGCGCCACTTCGCGCAGCGGCCGGCAAGCTGCGGCTTCACGATTGCCGCTTTTTTGCAGCGAGCAACACAATACCTGTTGTCGCATTGGATATATTTTGGTTACCTCTCTGCCCAAGGGTAGAGACAAGCAGGCGCGAGGGAATCAGGCATGATGGTGGCAGGATCGAACGGGCGGGGATCGCGCGCCCGCGCTGGAATGGCGGCGCTGGCTCTGGGCCTGGCGCTGGCAGTTTCGCCCGTTGCCCTCGCCGCGCCCAGCCACGGTCCCTCCGCCCTGCCGCTGGTGCCTTGGCCCGCCCAGGTGGTGCCGGGCAAGGGCGCGCTCGTGCTCGCCAATGGCGCCACGCTGGCCGTGCCGCCGGGCGATACTGCGGCCAAGGCGGCCGCCACTCTGCTCGCCGCGCGTCTTTCTGCGCAGCATGGCCTGTCGCTGCGCGTGGTCGAAGGCGATCAGGGCACCGTGCGCTTCGTGCGCGGCGGCAAGGCGGGTGACGAGGCCTATGCCCTTGCCGTCTCAGCCAGCGGAGCGGTGATTACCGCCTCGGGCGATCGCGGGCTGCTCTATGGCGCGATGAGCCTCGAACAACTCGCCGGCGTGCCGGGCAAGAGCGGCGCTGCGGTGCGCGTGCCGGCTCTGGCCGTGACCGATGCGCCGCGCTTTGCCTGGCGCGGGCTGATGATCGATACCGCGCGCCATTTCCAGCCGATCGAATCCATCCGCGCGGTGATCGACGGCATGGTGGCGGTCAAGCTCAACGTGCTGCACCTGCACCTGACCGACGACCAGGGCTGGCGCTTTGAAGTGAAGAAGTATCCGCGCCTGACGCAAGTGGGCGCCTGGCGTACCCAGCCTGATACGGGGCAGGGGGCCGGTGCCGACAAGGGTGCGCGCAGTGGCGGGTTCTATACCCAGGCGGAACTGCGCGATCTGGTGGCCTATGCCGCCGCGCGCGGCATCACCGTGGTGCCCGAAATCGACTTGCCCGGCCATGCCCAGGCGTTGGTCGCGGCCTATCCCGAACTCGGCGTTCTGGGTGGCACGCCGCCGGTGTCGGGGGACTGGGGCGTCAATCCCTATTTGTTCAACCCTGGCCCGCAGGGCATGGCCTTCGTCAAGGACGTGCTCGATGAACTGATGGCGGTGTTCCCGTCCACGTTCATCCACCTCGGCGGTGACGAGGCGGTGAAGGACCAGTGGGAGCGCGCGCCGCAGGTGCAGGCGCAGATGCGCGCCCTGGGCATCAAAACCGAGAATGGCCTGCAAAGCTGGATGATCGATCAGTTGGGCAGCTATCTGGCGCAGCATGGCCGCCGCCTGATCGGTTGGGACGAGATCCTCGAAGGAGGCCTGCCGCCTTCGGCCTCGGTGATGAGCTGGCGGGGCGAGGCCGGCGCGGTCGATGCGGCCAATGCCGGGCACGATGTCGTACTCAGCCCGGCGCCCAATCTCTATCTCGACAATCTCCAGTCCGATCGCGGTGACGCGCCTCCGGGCCGCATCGCGATCCAGACGCTGGAGGCGGTCTATCACTATGATCCCATGCCCAAGGGGATCGATGCGCAAAAGGCCGCCCATGTGTTGGGCGCGCAGGCCAATGCCTGGGCGGAATACATCGTCACGCCCTGGCAGATGCAGCACAAGATTTTTCCGCGCATCGGCGCGCTGGCGGAAAGCGTGTGGAGCAATCCGGCTCAGGCCAAGGATTATCCCGGCTTCCTCGCCCGGCTCGATCCGCAGATGCGCCGCTGGCGCCAGGCCGGGCTGGAAGTGGCCGACAGCGCCCTGGCGGTCGATTTCAAGATCGCCGGCACGCGCAGTGCCGCGCTCGATGCCAAGCGCCTGACCGTGGCCCTTGCCACCCAGGCCCCCTATGGCACGATCCGTTACACGCTGGATGGAAAGGCGCCCACGGCCCGCTCGCGCGCCTATGCCGCGCCGCTGGCCGTGGCGCCGGGCACGGTGATCATGGCCGCCGATTTTGCCGCCGATGGCGCCGCGCTGTCTGCCCCGCGCCGGTTCGATGCCACGCGCGATACGCTGCTGACCACGGCCAACAGCGCGCTGTCGGCCTGCCCGCGCGGCGCGCTGGGGCTGCGTGTTCCGCTGAATGCCGATGCCACGGCCAATGGGCCGGCGTTCAACGTCAATATCTTTGATGCCTGCGTGGCCGATGACCATGCGCCGCTGGCCCATGCCAAGGCGATCACCGTCAAGGTGGCGCGCCTGCCGCGCAACTATGGCCTGGCGCACGATCAGCACGCGGTGATCGCGCGCTATGCCACCAGTCCGTTTGGCGAACTGGTGGTGTCGGCCGGCTGCCGCGCCGCGGAAAAGGCGGCAAACGATCAGCAGAAGGAACACGATCCCATGCCCGGCGCGCGGGTGCTGGCCACCTGGCCGCTGCCCGATCCGGCCAAGGCGCCGCAGCAGTTTGCGCTCGACGCCGATCTGCCGCAGCTGGGCCTGGCGGATGAAAGCGACGTCTGCTTCCAGTTCACCGCTTCGCCGGCCGGGCCGTTCTACACGGTGGAGCAGGTGCAGTGGCATGAAACCCCGCGCGGGGGCGCCAAGTGAGGCGGCTGGTCACGCTGGCTGCCCTGGCGCTGGCCGGGGTGGCGCCAGCCGC
Organism: Novosphingobium sp. GV079; assembly: GCF_003058045.1. NCBI lineage: Bacteria > Pseudomonadati > Pseudomonadota > Alphaproteobacteria > Sphingomonadales > Sphingomonadaceae > Novosphingobium > Novosphingobium sp. GV079. The sequence continues at coordinate 61,869 of NZ_QBUE01000007.1, forward strand.
GCTGGCCGCGCCGGAAAGCCAGTCGCTCGATACCGGCTGGCAGGCGCGCATCGCTCCTGACGACGGTGCGGCAAAAGCCCATCCCCGCGAAGCGCAGTGGTTTGGCGTGCCCGTGCCCGGCACCGTGCAACAGGCCCTGGTTGAACAGCACCGCGTGCCTGATCCGTTCATCGGCACCAACGAAGGCGCGATCCAGTGGGCGGGCCTGGCCGGTTGGGACATGCGCCGCACGCTGAATGTGACGCCGGCGATGCTCGCCCACGGCCATCTCGATCTGGTGTTCGACGGGATCGACACCTTCGCCACGGTCAGCGTCAACGGGCATGACGTGCTCACGGCCGACAATGCCCACCGCACCTGGCGCGTGCCAGTGCGCGCGCTGCTCCATGCCGGCGCCAACGAAATCCTGGTGCGCTTTGCCTCGCCCATTCGCGCATTGCAGCCGATGGTGCTCAAGCAAGCGCATCCGCTGCCGGCCGAATACGATTCCGCCTTTGGTGACGAGCCCAAGGGCGTGCAGACCTCTGCCTATATCCGCAAGCCCAAGTACCAGTATGGCTGGGACTGGGGTCCGCGCATCGTCAACATCGGGCTGTGGCACGGCGTGCGGCTGGAAGGCTGGGACGGCGCGCGGATCGGCGCGATGGATGTGCAGCAGGATGCCGTGGGCAGCGCGCAGGCGCGGCTGACCGCGCGCCTGGCGGTAGAGGCCGATGCCACCGCGCCGCTCACCGTCGAACTGGCAGTGACCGCGCCCGATGGTACGGCGCTGCCGCCGGTCACGCGCAGCGTGTCGGTCGATGCCGGCAACAACACGATCACCGTGCCACTGACCATCGTTGCGCCGCAGCGCTGGTGGCCGGTGGGCATGGGCGCACAGCCGCTCTACCAGGTATCGGCGCGCATCATCGATGGGGCCGGGCAGGGGCAGGCCGCGCAGCGCACTGTGGGCCTGCGCACGGTCGAACTGATCCGTGGCAATGGCGCGTTCGGCTTCAAGATCAACGGCGTGCCGGTCTTTGCCAAGGGCGCCAACCTGATCCCGTTCGACAGCTTCCCCTCGCGCGTCACCGCCGCAACGATGGAACACATGCTCGCCGATGCCAAGGCGGCCAACATGAACATGATCCGTGTGTGGGGCGGCGGCACTTATCTCGACGATGCGTTCTATGCTGCGGCCGATCGCATGGGCCTGATGATCTGGCAGGATTTCATGTTCGGCGGCGCCGTGCCGCCACCCGATCCGGCCTATCGCGCCAGTGTTGCCGCCGAGGCAGACGATCAGCTGGCGCGGCTGGGCAGCCACCCTTCGATCGTGGTGTGGACCGGCGGCAACGAAGTGCTCTCGGGCTGGGCCAACTGGTCTGACCGCAAGGATTTCAAGAAAGCAGTGGGCCCTGACGAGCAGGAGCGCATTGCCACGGCAATGACCGTGCTGTTCGACCGCGTGCTGCGCGATGCCGTTGCCGCGCACAGCCCGCAAACGCCGTATTGGCCGGGCTCGCCCTCGACCGATTATGAAGGCCCGGTCGATACCGATGCCGCTGGCGATCGCCATTTCTGGGATGTCTGGTCCGGCTCCAAGCCGGTGGAGAACTACCAGGACAGCTGCCCGCGCTTCATGTCGGAATACGGCTTCCAGGCGATGCCGGTCATGGCCACGATCGCCGGTTTTGCCGGGCCGAACGTGTCAGACCCGCAAAGCGCGGTGATGAAGGCGCACCAGAAGTTCCTGGCCGGCGAAGGCAATAGCCGACTGCAATTCTATCTCGATGCCCGGCTGCGCGCGCCACAGGGCAGCGGCCCGGCGCGGCTGGCGGATTTCGATTACCTTACCCAGGTCAACCAGATGCAGGCGATCGATATGGCCGCGCGCCACCATCGCGCCTGTGCCCCGGTCACCATGGGTTCGCTCTATTGGCAGTTGAACGATGTCTGGCCGGCGATTTCGTGGTCGAGCATCGATTATGCCGGGCGGTGGAAGCTGCTGCACTATGCCGCGCGGCGGTTCTTTGCGCCGCAGACCGTGGTGGCCGAGCACAAGGGCGCGGCGACGCGCGTGGCGCTGGTCTCTGACGCGCAAGGCCCGCTCGCGGCGCACTGGCGTCTGACCGGGCGCGCCATGGACGGCACCACGCTGGGCACCGCGCAAGGCGATGTGCAACTGGTCGCCAATGGCGTGACCGAGGCGGCCGAAGTGCCCGATGCTACGGTCTTTGGCAGCGCGGCGCCCGGCGCGGCCTATGCCGTGGCCGAACTGCTGGTCGCTGGCCAGCCGGTCGCGCGCCAGATCGTGGAGCGCGCCGTGCCCAAGGCCATGGCCTATCCCGACCCCGGTTTGTCGGTCGTCTGGCATGGGCGCCAGGTGACGGTTTCCGCGCGCAACCTGGCGCGCGCCGTGATGCTCGATTTCGGCACGCTGGATGCAGCCGCCGATGACAATGGCTTTGACCTGCTGCCCGGGGAAAGCCGCACTCTTACCATTGCCGGCCCTGCGCCGGTGGCCGCCCTGCGCCGCGCGCTGGTGCTGCGTACTCTGGCCGGGAGCCACTGATGCGTTTGTTGCCCGTTTCCTCTGCCCTGGCGTCGGTCATGGCGCTGGCCCTGGCTGCGCCGCTGGCCCATGCCGATCCGGTGGAGCAGCAAGTGGCCGCCGCGATCAAGGGCGTGAGCCTGGAACGCAAGGCGGCGCAGTTGCAAAGCACGGCGCCGGCCGATCCGGGCCTGGGCCTGCCGGCCTATGACTGGTGGAACGAAGGGCTGCACGGCCTGGCGCGCAACGGCGTGGCCACCGTGTTTCCCCAGGCCATCGGCCTGGCCGCCACCTGGGACCCGGCGCTGATGGAGCGGGTCGGCACGGTGGTGTCGACCGAGGCGCGGGCGCGGTTCAATGCGCAGCCGGCCAGCGCCGATCGCCGCATCTACCAGGGCCTCACCATCTGGTCGCCCAATATCAATATCTTCCGCGATCCGCGCTGGGGCCGGGGCCAGGAAACCTATGGCGAAGACCCGCTGCTGACCGGCAGCCTGGCGGTGGGCTTCATCCACGGCTTGCAGGGACCCGATCTGGCCCATCCGCGCGTCATCGCCACGGCCAAGCACCTAGCCGTCCATTCCGGGCCTGAAGCCGGGCGCGACAGCTTCGATGTCGATCCCAGCCCGCAGGATCTGGAATGGACCTATCTGCCGCAATTCCGCATGGCCGTAACCCAGGGTCATGCGTTGTCGCTGATGTGTGCCTACAATTCCCTTGCCGGCATGCCGGCCTGCGCCAACGATGCGCTGCTCAACCAGCGCGTGCGCAAGGACTGGGGCTTTACCGGCTTTGTCGTGTCGGATTGCGATGCCATCGGCAATATCTGGCAGTTCCACCACCATGCCTATGACGCGGCAGAGGCATCGGCCGCAGCAATCCGGGGCGGCACCGATTTCAACTGCGGCACGGCCTATTCCGCCTTGCCCGAAGCGGTGCGGCGCGGCCTGGTGAGCGAGGCCGAGGTTGATCGCGCGCTGGTGCGTTCGCTCAGCGCGCGCGCACGGCTGGGCATTGCTTTCAACCAGCCCGATCCCTGGCGCGCGATCAAGCCCGATCAGGTCGATACGGCCGATGACCGCGCCCTGGCCTTGGAAGCGGCGCGCAAGGCGATGGTTCTGGTGCAGAACAACGGCGGCGTCCTGCCGCTGAAACCGGGGGTGAAGCTGGCGGTGATCGGCGCCAATGCCGATGACCTGGGCGTGCTCGAGGCCAATTACCATGGCACCGCCGCCGCACCTGTCACCCCGCTGGAAGGGCTACGCGCGCGCTTTGGCGCCGATCACGTGGTCTATGCGCAAGGCTCGGTCCTGGCCGAAGGCGCGCCAGTGGTGCTGCCCGAAACCGCGCTTGCTGCCGATGGCAAGCCGGGGCTGGCGGCCGAATACCGCGATGCTGCCGGCAAGCTGGTGCTCGCCCGCCAGGATCGCCGCATCGATTTCAACCTCACCCGCGCCGCGCCAGCGGGCCTTGATCCAGCGCGGTTCAGCGCGCGCTGGCAAGGCATGCTGGTCCCGCCGGGGCCGGGCGCCTGGCGCCTGGCGATCGATGCGCCGCAATGCTGGAAGGATTGCCACCGCCACGATGACGTGGCGCTGTGGCTGGGCGGCAAGCAGTTGCACGCCGGCCCGCTGGGCAAGGCGCGCGTGGAATTTGCGCTGACCAGCGATGGCACGCCGCAGCCGATCCGGCTGGAGCTGGAACACTATGGGGACGATGAAGGCCTGCGCCTGATGTGGGTGCCGCCTGCCGGCGCGGAAGAGGCCAAGGCCCTGGCCGTAGCCAAGGACGCCGATGTGATCGTGGCGGTGCTGGGCTTGTCCCCCGATCTCGAGGGCGAGGCGCTGCAGGTGCAGGTGCCCGGCTTTATCGGCGGCGATCGGTCAGAGATCGAACTGCCCGAGCCGCAGGCGAGGCAGCTGGCAAACTTGCGCGCCACGGGCAAGCCGGTGGTCGCCGTGCTGGCCACCGGCAGTGCCATCGCCATGGATGAAAGCCTGGCCGATGCCGTGCTGGTGGCGTGGTATCCGGGCCAGGCCGGCGGCACGGCGCTCGCCGATATCCTGTCGGGCGCCAGCAATCCTTCGGGGCGGCTGCCGGTCACGTTCTATCGCCACACCACCGATCTGCCCGCCTTCGTCGACTATGGCATGAAAGAGCGGACCTATCGCTTTTTCACCGGCAAGCCGCTGTGGGGCTTTGGCCATGGCCTGTCCTACACCCGCTTTGCCTATGCCAACCCGGCCGTGAAGGCGGCCGATACGAAGAGCCCGGTCACCCTCTCGGTGCGTCTTGCCAACCAGGGCAACCGCGCCGGCGAAGACGTGGTGCAGGCCTATGTCGTGCCGCCGATCCCCGCGCACGAGGCCGTGCTGACCGAGCCCGTGCTGCAACATCAGCTGGCCGGTTTCGCCCGTGTTAACCTGGCGCCGGGCAAGATGCAGACGGTGACGCTGACGCTCGATCCGCGCAGCCTGTCGGTGGTGGACCGCCGGGGCACCCGCCGGGTTCTTCCCGGCACGTACAAGGCGTGGATTGGCGATGGCCAGCCGGGAGACGGGCCGGGCACCTGGGTGGAATTCACCCTGGCCGGCCAAGCGCAGGAGATGCCGAAGTGACCAAAGCCACCACCCCCCATGCCGCAGCGCTGGATCGCCGCTCGCTGGTCAAGGGTGCGGCGGCGCTGGCCACGGCCGGCTTCGTGGCCAGCCAGCCGGCGCGCGGTGCCGTGGCGGCGCAGGCCATTCCGCCGATCGCCGCGCCGCCCACGCCCGCCGCCCAGGCGCCTGCCGCCCCCGCCCCTGGCACGGCAACGGCCCCGCTGGGCTTTGCGGCCCGCCCGCCCAAAGTGCAGCGCCGCTTCACCAGCCCGGCGGTGGAGGAAGAGATCGCGCGCGTTTCGGCGATGATCGCCGATCCCAAGCTGCGCGCGATGTTTGCGGCCTGCTATCCCAACACGCTCGATACCACGGTGGAACTGGGCCTGGTCGATGGCCGGGTCGATGCCTTTGTCATCACCGGCGATATCCCCTGCATGTGGCTGCGCGACAGCAGCGCGCAGCTGCTGTCCTACATCCACCTCGTGCGCAAGGACGCGCACCTCGCCACGCTGTTTCGCGGCGCCATTGCCCGCCAGGCGCGTTCGGTCCTGCTCGATCCCTATGCCAATGCGTTCATGCGCGATGCCACGGCCAAGACCAACCTGCCCTGGGCCCTGGAAGACCAGACGCAGATGAAAACCGGCGTGGCCGAACGCAAGTGGGAGGTCGATTCGCTGTGCTGGCCGATGCGCCTCGCCTATCGCTATTGGCAGGCCAGCGGCGATACGGCCCCGTTCGACAACATCTGGGTTTCGGCGCAGCAGGCGATCGTGCGCACGTTCCGTGAACAGCAGCGCAAGGACGGGCGCGGCCCCTACAGCTTCCGCCGCACCAGCGATCGGCCCACCGAAACGCTCGGCCTTGATGGCTATGGCGCGCCGACGCGGCCGGTCGGGCTGATCCACAGCGGCTTCCGCCCGTCTGACGATGCCTGCATCTATCCGTTCCTGATCCCGTCCAACCACTTTGCCGTCACCACCTTGCGCGAGATGGCGCTCGTCGCCGAAGGCGCGGCGGGCAATGCCGCGCTCGCGGCCGATGCGCGCGCGCTGGCCGATGAAGTGGCTGTTGCGCTCGCCAAGTGGGGCACCATGCGCCTGCCCGATGGGCGGCAGGTCTGGGCCTATGAAGTCGATGGCTTTGGCAACGCGGTGTTCATGGACGATGCCAACGTGCCCTCGCTGCTCGGCCTGGCCTATACCGGCTGTGTCACCGCCGATGATCCGCTGTGGCAGGCCACGGCGGCGGCCTGCTGGTCAGACGCCAATCCCTATTTCTTCAAGGGCTCGGCGATCGAGGGGATCGGCGGCCCGCATGTCGGCCTGGGCCAGGTTTGGCCGATGAGCCTGATCGTGCGCGCCATGTCGTCCAGCGATCCGGCGGTGATCGCGCCGCTGCTGCGCCAGCTGCGCGATACCGACGCTGGCACCGGCTTCATGCACGAGGCGGTCGATTGCAACAATCCGGCCCAGTTCACCCGCAGCTGGTTTGCCTGGGCCAATGGCCTGTTCGGCGAAATGATCGTGGGCCTGGCCGATCGCCTGCCGGCGGTCCTCGCCAACCCGCTCTGACCTTTCGCGCGGCGCCGCGTGCGCCGCGCCTTTCCCCAAGGATTGCCCATGGACCTGTCCCGCCGTCGCTTTCTGTCGCGCTCTGCTGCTGCAGGCGCGGTTGCCCCCACGCTGGCCGCTGCGCCGACCCTGGCTGCCACCCCGGCGGCCACGGCACCCGCACCCTGGGGCGCCACGCCGTCGCCGCGCCAGTGGAAGTGGCACCAGCGCGGCATGTATGCCTTCGTCCATTTCTCCATGAACACCTTCACCGGCAAGGAATGGGGCTATGGCGATGAAAAGCCGGAATGGTTCAACCCCACCGATTTCAGTGCCGACCAGATCGTGCTGGCCGCCAAGTCTGCCGGGATGACTGGGGTGATCCTTACCGCCAAGCATCACGATGGCTTCTGCCTGTGGCAGACGCAGCTGACCGAGCATTCGATCCGCAACAGCCCCTACAAGGGCGGCAAGGGTGATATCGTTGCCGAAATGGGCGAGGCGGCCCGCCGCCATGGCTTGTCCTATGGCCTCTATCTGTCGCCGTGGGACCGCAACCACCCGGAATATGGCCGGCCCGCCTATGTCGATTACTACCGCGCGCAACTGACCGAGCTGTGCACCCGCTATGGCAAGCTGTTCGAGGTGTGGTTCGACGGCGCCAACGGCGGCGATGGCTATTACGGTGGCGCGCGCGAAACCCGGCACATCGATGCCCCGCGCTATTACAACTGGCCGTCGATCATCGCTCTGGTTCACCAGATGCAGCCCGATGCCTGCACGTTCGATCCGCTCGGCGCCGATATCCGCTGGGTGGGCAATGAAGATGGCGTGGCCGGCGATCCCTGCTGGCCGACCATGCCCAACAAGCCCTATGAACAGGATGTCGGCAATTCCGGCCTGCGCGGCGGCGAAATCTGGTGGCCGGCCGAAACCGACGTGTCGATCCGCCCCGGCTGGTTCTATCACCCAGATGAAGACACCAAGGTGAAAAGCCCCGAACGCCTGGTGCGCCTGTTCGACGAATCGGTGGGGCGCGGCACCAATCTCAACCTCAACCTGCCGCCCGACCAGCGCGGGCGCCTCGCTGATCATGACGTGGCGGTGCTCGCCTCGTTCGGCGATGCCATGCGCGCCACCTTTGCCCGCGATCTGGCCAAGGGCGCGGTGGCCCATGCCAGCGCGGTGCGCGGTCCCCGCTTTGCCCCGGCCGCCGTGCTCGATGGCCGGGCCGAAACCTATTGGTCCACGCCCGATCGCGTGCACACCCCCACGCTCACGCTCGATCTGGCGCCGGGGACGCGGTTCGATGTGGTGCGCGTGGCCGAATACCTGCCGCTCGGCGTGCGCGTCACCCGCTTTGCCATCGAGGCCGAAATCGGCGGGCAGTGGCAGCGCCTGGCGGAAAAGGAATGCATCGGCGCGCAACGCGTGGTGCGCCTGCCCGCGCCGATTGCGCCCCGCCGCGTGCGCCTGGTGATCCTCGATGCCCCGGCGTGCCCCGCCATCCGCGAGTTTGCCCTGTTCAAAAGCGTGGCGCCGGTGCCGGTGGCCGCGCCTGCGCCGCGCAGCAGCGATGTGCTCAGCACGCTGGGCTGGCGCGTGGTCGATGCCAGCGCGCCGGGCGCGCAGGCGCTGCTCGATGGCGAGGTCGAAACGCTGTGGACTCAGCCGGTGCCCACCGCCGGCCACCCGGCCACGGTCACGCTCGATATCGGCCGTGCCGTCACGCTGGGCGGTTTCAGCCTGACCCCGCCGCGCCACCTGGCACCCGATGCCACGCCGCCGCGCGGCTATCGTGTAGAGACCAGCCTGGACGGGCAGGCCTGGCAGGCCCAGGGCGAGGGCGAGTTTTCCAATATCGCCTATGCCCTGGCGACGCAGCGCATCGGTTTTGCCGCCCCGGTCCAGGCACGCTATCTGCGCCTGGCCTTTGCCCAGCCGGCGCTGCCCGATCGCGCGGTGCTGGCGATCGCCGGGGTCGGTGGGTTCAGCGGCGCCTTGCCCCGCTGACCGGCTCGATCGGCGTCTGTTGCCACAATATGCGTTCGGCGCCGTCGGGATCGTTCTCGACGGTGCTGACGCGGTCGAACACCATGGTGGCGCGGGTGGTGGCGTCAAAGCGCGGCCAGGCCGGCATGCCCGATGACGCTGGCGCGCCACCTTTGACAAAGGCCACCATCGCCTCGTGCCAGGCTTCGGCAATCGGCTGGTCCGCCGCCGAAAGGCCGAACATCTGCGCCATCGATGGCAGTGTCACGTGGTCAAACGTCAGCGGCAGGTCGAGCACGTGGGGGCTGTGTCCCTTGTAGGGGCCGCCCGGCGCCGGCCAGGCCAGGCGATAGCGCCACACCGGCGCGCCGCGTGCGGCATGGGCCTCGGCCAGGCGCAGCGTGGGCATGCCATATTCCTCGGCCGTCAGCAGGCGCCAGTGGCGCTGGGCGTCGGTCCATTCGGGAAAGGCGCGGGCATAGGCGCGGTTGAGCGCGGTCATCCGCGGCATCGGCTCGGTCGATACGCTTTGCGACCAGATCGGCCGGCTGGCCTGCACCTCGTTCAGGAACAGGCGGCTTTCGTTGGCATTCGATCCGGTCAGCAGCGGCACGCGTGGCGCGCGCCCCTCGATCACGCGGGCCAGCGGCGCCTGGGGCAGGAATGCGCCATCGACCGTCGGCCGGAATGGCAGGCCCTGTGGCCAGCCCTTGCGCGCGGCGACTTGCGCTTCGACCAGCACGGGAAAAGGCGCCACCAGCAACCGCTCCACCCCGCCCAGCCGCGCCACCACGGCATTGGCAAAGATCGCGGCGGTGGCAGGAATATGCACGGTCTGCGCCCCGCCGCTGAACACCATGGCGCGGGCATAGAGCCCGTCGGCCGCCGGCGTGCCGAGCAGTGCGCAGACATTGCGCGCGCCCGATGATTCGCCCGCCAGCGTCACCGCGCGCGGGTTGCCGCCGAACGCGGCGATATTGTCCTGCACCCAGCGCAGGCCCAGCACCAGGTCACGCAGGCCATTGTTGCCGCTGCCGGCATAGGCGCGGCCCAGCAGGTGGCCCAGTTCCATGAAGCCCAGCGCGCCCAGGCGATAGTTCAGCGTCACGCAGACCACGCCATGCGCGGCAAAGCGGTTGCCGGCGATCACCTCCCACCCGCTCCATCCGGTTTCGTTGCTGCCGCCGTGCACGAAGACCATCACTGGATAGCGCCCCGGTGCCGCCGGCGCCCAGATGTTGAGCTGAAGGCAATCTTCCGCCTGGACGGCGGGCAGCGGGTCCATTCCGGCCGGCTGCGGCGCGGCGCGCGCCGGGCGGGTGGCATCCCATTCGCCTTGCCAGGGCCGGGCCGAGCGCGGCGCGGCAAAGCGGGCGGCGGTGCCATAGGGGATCCCGGTGAACACGCGCATGCCATCGGCCATGCGGCCACGCACCACGCCGCTGCGGGTGGTCACGCGCAGGGTGTCGCGGGCGGCATGCGCCACTTGGGGCAGGGCCAGCGTGGCGGCCATGCCGCCCAGCGCCCGGCGCCGCGTCATCAGGGGCATGCGTCGATCAATCCCTTGTTCGTTCAGGCTATCATGCCTCTTACCCGAAAGGATCGGAAACGTTCCACCCCGGCCGGCGCAGGCGCGCCCGCTTTTGCCTGCCCTTGCCCCATGCGCAAGGGGCAGGGCGAGGTTTTGCCTAGCGCGCCCAGGCGAGCTTGAACCGCATGCCCCAGACCAGGGCAGAGCGCAGCGCCGGATTCCAGCCAGGGTGGATCACATATTGCAGTTCCGGTTGCAGGGTCAGCCAGCGCGCCACTGGCCGCGCCGCGGTCAGCTCCAGCGCGGTTTCATGGGCCCGCGCCACCACGGCATCGGGCAGCAGCGCGACCCGCGCGCGGCTGCCGAGCCGGGCATGGGCCATGGCCACGCCCAATTGCCAGGCGCCCGCCTCGCGCACCACGCCGGTGCCAAGATAGCAGCTGATCGGATTGCTGCGCGCATCCGCCAGTCCCAGCCGAACCCAGCCGTGCCAGCGCGGTGCCAGCAGCCCTTCGATCAATACATAGCCGCCCTGCGAGTGGGCGCTGTGCCCTGCATCGTCCACGCGCGGCAGCGGCCGGGTATAGCGCCACAGCCCCACTTGCACTTCGCCCTGGCCCAGCGGGAACTCCACCTCGCCGATCAGCAGCGCGCCGGTCGTGCCGGGCAGGCGCAGGGCCGGCGCATGGTCGTTGGCCACGCTGCCGGCCTGCGCGTCGAACGCGCCCAGGCGCAGCGTGGTTTTGCCCGCGGTGCTGGCGGTAACCAGCGCCCCGCTTACCGTCATGGGAAAGATGCCGGGGCCGTTGGGGCCGCTTTGCGCCAGTTCGGCGCCAGTGCCGTGGCTGGCGTGGACGAACAGGGCGCCCACGCTCTGCACGTCGAACTCGGTGTTCACATCGATCAGGCCCACTTTGGTCGCGATCGCCAGCGGTGCGGCATTGTCGCTCGCCTGCCAGCGCACCCAGGCTTCATACAGGTGATGGCGCCCTGGCGCCTGGATGCTGCTGATGCCCTGCGCATCGCCCACCCACGAATCGGAAAAGACCGGCCCATGCACGGCGATCATGTCGATATGCGCGGTCAGCCGCGACACACCCAGCGCGCCGCCATCCACGTCCACCCAGGCATCGGCCCGCGCCGCCAGCCCGCCGCCGCGCGCCACACCGCCATCGGCAACATCCAGGGCATCGGCCACATAGCTGGCGCCCAGGCCGATCAGCCGCGCCGGTGGCGTATCTGCTGCCCAAGCCGTCTGCGGCAGGGCCAGCATCAGGCCAAGCAGCGCGGTGGCGCGGGACAGCCGGTGGCGCCTGGGCCGCGCCGGGGGAAGGGATCTGCACATGCCGCACAGTCTGCGGCATTGCCGGCCAAGCCTGGATGGATGCCGGGCTGCGCAGAAACGCGCATCGCGGCAATGCGGAAGGCGGCATTAAGCTGCCGTTGACCGGCAAGCCCATGCCGCCACCACAACAGCCGCTGCCGCCCCGCTGAAAATTTCAGCCTGCTGAAGTGTTGCAACCCTGCATCAGATCTTGTCAAAGAATAGGTATGCACTTTTGGGCTAGCACGTCTGGCTTGAGCCGCTATGATGACAAGGCATAAGACGGGACAAGCCCGGCGCGGCGGTGGGAGAGGACGCCGTAAAAAATCCCTGCGCCGGGTGAACCTGCCATCAAGCCGCGATTGCCATATAGTGGCGCGAAAATCGGGCTTTTTACGCAAAATCTACGGTTTACCGCACGCCCCGCGCTTCATGCTTCGGGGCGTTTGCGCTGTGCGAATCGGCGCCGCGTCGACCGTGCCAATCGCGTCAGGCCATATGCCAGCGCCCCCGTCACTGCCCGGCCCGTTGGGGGCACCGTGCAGTGGCGGGGGCGCGGCAAACGCGGCGCTAACCGGCGGGCTTAGGCCGTGGCCAGCACCGGGCGATTGGCGATGAGGTTGTCCACCACCGAAGGATCGGCCAGCGTGGAGGTATCGCCCAGCGAGCCCAGGTCATTCTCGGCGATCTTGCGCAGGATGCGGCGCATGATCTTGCCCGAACGCGTCTTGGGCAGGCCGGGGGCGAACTGGATCACGTCGGGCGTGGCGATCGGGCCGATCTCGTGCCGCACCCAGGCCACCAGTTCGCGGCGCAGCGCCTCGTCGGGCTCCACCTCGGCATTGCAGGTGACATAGGCATAGATGCCCTGGCCCTTGATCGCGTGGGGCATGCCCACCACGGCGGCTTCGGCCACCTTGGCATGGGCCACCAGCGCGCTTTCGATCTCGGCCGTGCCCATGCGATGGCCCGATACGTTGATCACGTCGTCGATGCGGCCGGTGATCCAGTAATAGCCATCCTCATCGCGGCGGCAGCCGTCGCCGGTGAAGTACCAGCCCTTGAACGTGGTGAAATAGGTCTGGAAAAAGCGCTCGTGATCGCCCCACACCGTGCGCATCTGGCCCGGCCAGCTATCGCCGATCACCAGGCAGCCGTCGGTGGCGCCGTCCAGTACCTGGCCATCGTTGTCGAGCAGGGCGGGCTGCACGCCGAACATCGGCTTGCTGGCAGAGCCCGGCTTCAATGCCGTGGCGCCGGGCAGGGGGGTGATCATCGCGCCGCCGGTCTCGGTCTGCCACCAGGTGTCGACAATCGGGCAGCGGCCTTCACCCACCACCTTGTGATACCATTCCCAGGCTTCGGGGTTGATCGGCTCGCCCACCGAACCCAGCAGGCGCAGCGACTTGCGGCTGGTCTTGTGCACCCAGTCATCGCCCTCGCGCATCAGGGCGCGTAGGGCAGTGGGGGCGCCATAGAAGATTTCCACGCCGAACTTGTCCACCACCTGCCAGAACCGGCTGGGATCGGGAAAGTTGGGCACGCCTTCGAACATCACCGTGGTGGCGCCATTGGCCAGCGGGCCATAGACGACATAGGAATGGCCGGTGACCCAGCCGATATCGGCCGCGCACCAATAGATTTGGCCCGGGCGATAGTCGAACACGTACTGGTGCGTCATCGCGGCCCACACGGCATAGCCGCCGGTGGTGTGCAGCACGCCCTTGGGCTTGCCGGTGGAGCCGGAGGTATAGAGGATGAACAGCGGATCTTCCGCGTTCATTTCCACCGGCGCGCAATCCGCGCTCTGCTCTGCCACGGCCTGTGCCCAGGGCAGATCGCGGCCTTCCTGCATTGGCACATCGGCGCCGGTGCGGGCCAGGACCACTACGGTATCGACCGCAGGGCAATGCGTCAGCGCTTCGTCGACGTTCTTCTTGAGCGGCACGCGCTTGCCGCCGCGCAGGCCTTCATCGGCGGTCAGCACCACGCGGCTGTCGCAATCCTCGATCCGCCCGGCCAGAGCATCGGGCGAAAAGCCGGCAAAGACGATCGAATGGATCGCGCCGATCCGCGCGCAGGCCAGCATCGCCATGGCGGCTTCGGGCACCATCGGCAGGTAGATCGTCACCCGGTCACCGGCCTTGACCCCGCGCGCCTTGAGCAGGTTGGCCAGGCGGCACACATCGGCGTGCAGTTCGCGATAGGTGATCGCGCGCGATGCATCGGTCGGGCTGTCGGGCTCCCACAGGATCGCCACGGTATCGCCGCGCTCTGCCAGGTGGCGATCGAGGCAATTGGCCGAAAGGTTGAGCGTGCCGTCCTCGAACCAGCGAATGCCGAAATCTTCCTCGTGGAAACTCGTGTTCTTCACTTTGGTGAACGGCTTGATCCAGTCGATCCGCTGCGCTTCCTCCGCCCAGAACGCATCGGGTTCCTCTACCGAGCGACGGTGCATTTCCAGATAGCGCGCTTCGTCGATCAGGGCGTTCTGGGCCCAGTCGGCGGGAACGGGATAAATGGCTTCGGCCATATGCGGAACCCTCTCGATGTGTTTGTCGTGCGCTGTGCGGGCGACGTGATGCTTGCCTCACGCTAGCCGCTTGGGCGCCTCTGTGCCAGTTGGATATAAGTCTACCATGCCGCAGGCGCGAGATGGCCGGGCGCGCTTGCACGCACGTGCCGTGTGCCGGGTGTCGCAACATCGAAACAATCCGCCGCGCATCTCCCAAATGGAAGGTGCGCAGGCAGCGTCCATGCGTGCACCACTTAGCCCAAGGCCTGTGGGGATCGCAGGCCAAGGAGGATCATGATGACGCTTTCCCGCCGCAATGCCCTGGGTGCGATCGGTGCCGGCCTGCCGCTGGCGGCTGCGGCCACGCGCGCGCTGGCTGCCCCCGTGGTGCCGCCCGCGCCCTTGCCGGTGCCGGCGGGCGTGGCCGGCCACGAACCATCGGCCCCGCCGCTGCCACCGGGCGGCGTGCCGCCGATCTATGACAAGGTCGGCCTGGAATGGGTGATGGATATCCTGCCGTTCTGTTCGCAGCCCGAATACATGGGCAGCGCCCAGGACCAGGTGGCGTCAGACGGCTATCGCAACGATGTCTGGCCGATCATCGGCGGCGTGTTCCAGGGCCGGGGGATCAAGGGAACGGTGATCCCCGGCGGCGGCGATTTCCCGGTGGTGCGCCCCGATGGCGTGGTGGTGGTCGATGCGCTCTATCGCCTGAAAACCGATGATGGGCAGCAGATCATCATCCACAACAAGGGCCTGGGCTATACCGAGCAGAAGTATCGCCTGCTGCCGACCTTCGAAGTGCCGGGCGCCAAGTATGCCTGGCTGCGCGAATCCGTGTTCGTCGCCACGCTGACCTTTCCCATTCCGCCATCGATCAAGGCGCCCGATTTCGGCCCCAATGCCAATGGCCGTCTGATCCAGGTTTTCCGTATGACCTAAGGCGAAAGGCACTCCCGCTGCGATGCCAGAGGCGCTAGGCACAGACCATGCTCGTCCGCTCGCTTCTGCTCGCCGCGCTTTGCGCCTCTGCCACTCCCGCGCTGGCGCAAGCGGCACCGGATAGCACCGTCCCAGACAGCACCGTTTATGTGCGCGCCGGGCGCCTGATCGATCCGGAAAGCGGCCAGGTTCTGACCGGCCGCCTGATCCGGGTGGAGCAGGGCCGGGTGGCAGCGATCACTGCCGATGGCCCCGGCGCGGCGGCGATCCCGGCAGGCGCGCGGGTGATCGACTGGAGCGGCTATACCGTGCTGCCCGGCCTGATCGACATGCACGTGCACCTGGCTGACATGGACCAGTCGGAAAACGTCGCCGAACCGCTGCTGCATTCGGCCATGGAAATTGCCTATGTCGGCGCGCGCAATGCCCGCACCACGCTGATGGCCGGCTTCACCACGGTGCACAATTGCGGCAATTTTCGCGCCTATGCCGATGTGGAACTGCGCAATGCGATCAACCGCGGCGATGTGATCGGCCCGCGCATCAGCGCGGTGGGCGCCTATGTGACGATTCCCGGCGGCGGCGGCGAAGTGACCGGCTTTGCCCCCGATGTCGAAGTGCCGGCCGACATGCGCGCCGGCGTGGTGGCCGATGCCGCCGATACCACGCGCAAGGTCAACGCGCTGTTCCAGCATGGCGCGGATTCGATCAAGCTGATCGCGACGGGTGCGGTGCTCGCCCAGGGGACGGAGCCGGGCCAGCAGGAACTGAGCGAGGACGAGATGCGCGCTGCCGTCACCGTGGCCAAGGCACGCGGATCGTGGGTTACCGCCCATGCCCACGGTGCCACCGGCATCAAGGCGGCCATGCGCGCCGGGGTCGAGGCGATCGAGCATGCCAGCCTGATCGATGACGAGGGCATTGCCATGGCCAAGGCCAAGGGCGTGTGGCTCGACATGGATATCTACGATGGCGACTATATCGCCGACTATGGCCGGGCCCACCACTGGCCGGCCGACATGCTGCGCAAGAACGACGATACCACGCAGGCCCAGCGCGATGGCTTTGCCAAGGCGGTCAAGGCCGGGGTCAAGCTGTCGTTCGGCACCGATGCCGGGGTCTATCCCCACGGCCTCAACGCTCGCCAGTTCAAGTACATGGTCCGCTATGGCATGACCCCGATGCAGGCGATCCAGGCCGCCACCACGGTTTCGGCCGATCTGCTCGGCTGGAGCAAGGACGTGGGCGCGCTGTCGCCCGGCCACTATGCCGACATGATCGCGGTCAAGGGTGATCCCCTGGCCGACATTTCGGTGCTGGAGCATGTCGATCACGTGATCAAGGGCGGCGATGTGGTGAAGTGAGCGCGCGGCTTCCACCACCCCCCGACCCGTTCCTCTAAAGAGTAGGGGGGAGGAATTACAATATCTTATACCCCCTCCTCTTCAGAGGAGGGGGTTTGGGGGTGGTGGAAACCTGGCCCCAAGCTATGCTTGGACAGACGCTGCCCAAGTCTCTATTCCAGCGGCCGATTCCTTCCCCCCAATGGAACAAAGCCCAGCATGAGCGACCAATCCGACAAGCCCGCCGGCCCCGCCCTCGATCGCCGCAGCCTTTTGGCCGGGCTTGCCATTACCGGCGCTGCCGCCGGGGTTGATGCCGCGGCTGCCGCCCCGCGCGCCGGGGCCGGAAGCCGCGCCAAGGTTGATGCCGCGCTGCGCGCCAAGATCGATACGGTCGTGGTGATCTATGCCGAAAACCGCAGCTTCAACAATCTCTTCCCCGATTTTCCGGGGCTGCAGCAGCCGCTTTCCGCCGTGCCGGCCGAGCGGGCCCGGCAGCGCGATCGCGATGGCCGCGTGCTCGAAACCCTGCCCAAGGTCTGGGAAGGCATGGTGCCTGACAAGCAGGTGGTGGAGCACGCCGAGTTCCATATCGACGAAGACGCCATCACCGGCCTGCCCAATGCGCCCTTTGCGCTCAAGACGCCCGAAGGCGATCCGCTGCCCCATGGCGTGGTGACGCGTGACCTGATCCACAGCTTCTACAACAACCAGTGGCAGATCAACGGCGGGCGCAACGATGGCTTCGTCGCTTGGGGCGATAGCGGCGCTTTGGTCATGGGCCATTATGGCGATGTGCGGGCCAACCTGCGGCTGTGGCAGGTGGCGCGCGAATTCACCCTATGCGACAATTTCTTCATGGGCGCTTTCGGCGGCTCGTTCCTCAACCACCAATACCTGGTTGCCGCCACGCCGCCCTATTACCCGGACGCTGACAAGAGCCCGGCGAAAGACCGCGTGGTCAAGCTTGATCCGGCCTACAGCGATCCGCCGCGCCCGCTGCTCAAGCCCGGTACGCCAGCCAGCGCGATGGATGGCCCGGTGCGCTTTGTTGCCGATTCGATCACGCCCGATCACCGCGCGGTCAACACCATGCTGCCGCCCTATCTGCCCACCTACCAGGCCGATCCGGCCCGGCCGGGGATGGCCCTGGTCACTTCGCAGACCCTGCCGCCGCAGACCCATGCCCATATCGGCGATCGGCTGACCGAAGCCGGCGTGGAGTGGGCGTGGTACGCCGGTGGCTGGGACGAGGCGATGGCAGGGCGCGCCAATAGCGCGGCGTTTCCCTCCCGCCCCAATTTCCAGCCGCATCACCAGCCGCTCAACTATTTCGCCAACCTGGCGCCGGGCACGGCGGCGCGCGAACGCCATCTGCGCGATGGCGGCATGGGCGAAACCGCGCGCACCAACCTGTTTCTGGCCGATGCCGCGGCGGGCAAGCTGCCGGCCGTCACGTTCTACAAGCCGCAGGGCAACCTCAACATGCACGCCGGCTATTCCGACGTGGATGCCGGCGATCGCCATATCGCCGGGGTTGTCGATGCGCTGCGCCGCTCGCCGCAGTGGGACAAGATGCTGGTTATCATCACCTTCGATGAAAACGGCGGCTGGTGGGACCATGTCGCTCCGCCCAAGGGCGATCGCTGGGGGCCGGGGACGCGTATTCCCGCGCTGATCGTCTCGCCCCACGCGCGGCGCGGCCACGTCGATCACACTGTCTATGATACCGGCTCGATCGCGCGCTTCCTGGTGCGGCGCTTTGGCCTCAAGACCCTGCCGGGCCTGGTCGAGCGGGACAAGGCGATGATCGCCGCAGGCGGACCGCCGCCGGGCGACCTGACCGGCGCGCTGATCGTCTGATCAGCGCTGCCGGCGCCGCGCCGCTCAGGCGGCGGTGTCGGTCTGCGCGGCCTGCGGTGCTGGGCTGGGCGTTGGCGTGGGCTGCGGCGCGGCTTGCGCCGGGGCCTGGCCGGCAGGGGCTGCCACCGGCGGCAAGGGCTGCGGCGCGGGCAGCACCATCGCGGCGGTTTCCAACTGGTCCAGCGCATGCTGCGCAGCCACCCAGTCGCGGGCGTGGGCCAGCCATTCGGTGGCGGCATCCTTGCCCGGCATGCGCTCCACGTCGCTGATCGCAGCGTCGACGCGGCCACCGGCCAGCGCCAGGCGGGCATGATCGGCCCGCGCCTCGGGCGTGGCGTTGGGGCCTTCGTCGTGGCGGATCACGAACAGGCCGGCGATCTGGCCCGAAATCCAGTCCCAGGTATTGCCGCGCGGGGTCTTGCCCATCAGCTGCGGCTCGATCCCCGCCAGCTCTTCCGACAGGTTGCCCAGCGTGACCGGGTGGGCGGCGGCGGCTATCACGCGGTCCACCGCGCCCGGCTGGCTGGCGCCAAAGCGCACGCGCAGCTGATTTTCCAGGATGCCCAGCGGCTGGCCGCGCTCGATGGCGCGGCGCGCGGCAAAGGCCACCAGCAGCGCTTCGGCGCGGCTGGCCTGGCCGGCGGCGGCATTGGCCTGCTGGTTCAGTTCGGCCAGGCGCTGCTCCAGCGCGGAAACCTTGGCCGATGTGCTGGCGAGCACGGCATCGCTCGCCGCGCTGCTGGCAGCGGCCACGACCGCTTCGGAGGCGACGGCGGCGGGTACATCGCCACTGGAACTGGCCATCGGGCCCAGGTCAAGCCGCAGCCAGCCTTCGCGCGCGGCGAGCCAGGCGCCTGCGCCGCCCAGGGCGAGGATCACGATCAGCACCAACCCCACCAGCAACCGTCCCCCGCCACGGCGGCGCGGCGGATTTGTTTGTGCGTATGGCGTATCCTGCATCAATCTTTTTCGCTTGTTCGTGGCCCCGAAGTCACAGGTTCTGGCACATTTGCCGGGCCAGCGCCAGCAATGGTTGATCGCGCCGCATTGCGGAAATTTCAACGGCTTGCCAGCCGGTGCCGGCCATCTGCGCGATTCGCGGGGCGAGGCAGGCCAGGCCCACATGGCCGCGCGCCAGGCCCAGCCGGCCGCACTCCTCGGCAAAATGGCGCGCCGCTTCGCCCGAATGCAGCGCCACCACGCAAGGGCTGCGCAGCATGTCCTGCGCGGCCGGCGCCAGGGGCAACGGCTGCGCGGCATAGAGCGTGAGGGTATCCACCGCCACGCCCTCGGGCAGGGCGAGCGGCACCGGGTCGGCGCCCGACAGCCGCAGATAGCGCCCCGGCGCCAAGCCCCGCGCCACGTCGGCCAAGCCGCCTTCGCCGGTTTGTGCCACGGCAAAGCCGGCGCCTTGCGCTTCGCGCGCGGTTTCCGCGCCAACGGCCAGCACCGGCAGGGCGCGAAGGGCGGCCAGGTCTGGCCCGCCCAGGCGAAAGAGATTGGCGCTGCCCGCCAGGATCGCGGCATAGCCGGCCGGATCGGGCGCTTGCCACGCCACCGCCTGCATCGCAAACAGCGGCGCGCCCAGTGCCGCCAGGCCCAGCGCCTGGGCAGCGGCCACGCTCGCGGCATTGCCGGGCTGCGGCCGCAGGACCAGCAGCGGGCGCATCAGCCGCCGTGGAAAAAGGCGGCGATGCCCTCGGGCGCGCTGGCCAGCAGGCGGCGGGCGAGTTCGAGCGGCGTGGCGGTGTCGCTGGCGGCGAAGCGCGCGCTGTCTTCCACGCGCAGCGCGCCATCGGGGCTGAACAGCGCGGCGCGCAGCACCAGGTCATCGCCCTCGGCCGTGGTCAGCACCGCGATCGGGCTGTGGCACGTGCCGCCAAGGCCGGTCAGCAGCGCGCGTTCGGCGCGGATCGCGGCATGGGTCGGGCCATGGTCGATCGCGGCGAGCAGCGCGCGCACGTCCTCGCGCGCGGCCAGGCATTCGATGCCGATCGCGCCTTGCGCCGGGGCGGGCAACCATTCCTCAGCCGGCAGCACATGGCCCACGCCGGTTTCGCCCAGGCGTTGCAACCCCGCCGCCGCCAGCAGCGTGACATCAGCCTCACCCACCTGCAGCTTGGCGAGGCGCGTGGCGACGTTGCCGCGAAACGACACGATTTCCAGATCAGGCCGGGCGTGCAGCATCTGCGCGGCGCGGCGCGGCGCGCTGGTGCCCACCTTGGCGCCGGGCGGGATGGCGGCGATGCTGGCCGCGCCTACCAAAACATCGCGCACATCGGCGCGTGGCAGCACGGCAGCGATTGTGATCTCGTCAGGGCGGATGGTTTCCACATCCTTCATCGAATGGACCGCGAAATCGATCTCGCCGTGCAGCAGCGCCGCGTCGAGTTCCTTGGTCCACAGCGCCTTGCCGCCGATTTCGGCCAGCGGGCGATCCTGGATGCGATCGCCACTGGCCACCTGCGGGCACAGCTCCACCGCGCTTTCGGGCCAGCCGTGCGCCGCGCACAGCCGCGCGCGGGTTTCCTCGGCCTGGGCCATGGCCAGCGGCGAGCGGCGGGTGCCAAGGCGCAATGGTTTGTCAGGCGCCTGCGACGGGTTGTGAGACGGGTTGATCATGCGTGGCTTGCCGTAAACGGGATTATCTCTAAGGGAAAGCTCCGCATGGCCCTGATCCTTGGCATAGAATCCTCGTGTGACGAAACCGCCGTTGCCGTTATCGACGGCAGCGCCACCACGCTTGCCGCCCGTATCGTGGCCCAGCGCATCGCCTCGCAGGATGACGCGCATCGGCCCTATGGTGGGGTTGTGCCCGAAATTGCTGCCCGTGCCCATGCCGATGTTATCGCCCCGATGGTGGCGGCCACGCTGGCCGATTCCGGCCTCACCCTGGACGACATGGACGCCATTGCCGCCACGGCCGGGCCGGGCCTGATCGGCGGGGTCATGGTCGGGCTGGTGACGGGCAAGGCGCTGGCCATGGCCAGTGGCAAGCCACTGATCGGCATCAATCATCTTGAAGGCCACGCGCTCTCACCGCGGCTGGCTGAGCCCACCTTGGCCTATCCCTATTGCCTGCTGCTGGTCTCGGGCGGGCATTGCCAGATCCTGGAAGTCATGGGACTGGGCCGCTATCGCCGCCTGGCGACGACGATCGATGATGCGCTGGGCGAGGCGTTCGACAAGACGGCCAAGGTGCTTGGCCTGGGCTATCCCGGTGGCCCGGCGGTGGAGCGCCTGGCGCGCGAGGGCGATCCCCGCGCTGTGCCGCTGCCGCGCCCGCTGGTGGGCAGTGGCGAACCGCATTTCTCGTTTGCCGGCCTGAAAAGCGCGGTGCTGCGCGCCCGCGATTCGGGCGCCTTTGCGCCGGCCGATCTGGCGGCCTCGTTTCAGCAGGCGGCGATCGATTGCGTGATCGATCGCACGCGCGGCGCCCTGGCGCAGTGCGTGCCGGGGATGACCGCGCTGGTCGTGGCCGGCGGGGTTGCTGCCAATGCCGCCTTGCGCGCGGCGCTCGAAGGGCTGGCCGCGCAGGCCGGCCTGCCGCTGGTAGCGCCGCCGGTAAAGCTGTGCACCGACAATGCCGCAATGATCGGCTGGGCGGGGGCAGAACGCTTTGCCCTCGGGCAAGCCGATCCGCTCGACCTGCCGGCCCGGCCGCGCTGGCCGCTTGACGATAATGCCGCCCCCGTGCGCGGCGCCGGGGTCAAGGCATGAGCGGCGGTCCTGCCACCGCGCCAGCGATTGGCGTGATCGGCGCGGGCGCCTGGGGCACGGCCCTGGCGCAGATGCTGGCCAGCGACGGGCGCCCCGTGGCGCTGTGGGCGCGCGAGCAAAGCCTGGTCGCCATGATCAACCGCGAGCGGCGCAATCCCACCTACCTGCCCGGCGCCGAACTGGCCGAAACGATCACCGCTACCAGCGATCTGGCCGCCATGGCCACGCTGCCGGTGCTGCTGTGGGTTACCCCCGCGCAATTCCTGGGCCAGGTGCTGTCTGGCCTGCCCGATTATGCCGGCGATCTGGTGCTGTGCGCCAAGGGGATTGAGGCGGGCAGCGGCCGGCTGATGGCCGAAGTGGCGCATGCTGCGGCGCCTGCCGCGCACGTCGCGGTACTCTCTGGCCCGACGTTTGCCCACGAGGTAGCCGCCGGCCTGCCCACGGCGGTGACGCTGGCCTGTTCCGGCGGCGAAGCGCAGTGGCAGCGCCTGGCCCCGGCCGTGGCGCGGCCCACGTTCCGCCCCTATTATTCGGCCGATGTGATCGGTGCCGAAATCGGCGGCGCGGTCAAGAACGTGCTGGCGATCGCTTGTGGCGTGGTCGATGGGCTCGGCCTGGGGCAGAATGCCCGTGCCGCGCTGATCAGCCGCGGCTTTGCCGAAATGCAGCGCTTTGGCCTGGCCATGGGTGCGCAGGCCGAAACGTTGGCCGGGCTATCCGGGCTGGGCGATCTCGTGCTGACCTGTTCATCGGCATCGAGCCGGAATTTTTCGCTGGGCAAGGCGTTGGGCGAGGGCCAAAGCGCGTCTGAGGCGTTGTCAGGCCGCAACACCGTGGCCGAAGGGGCGTATACCGCGCCCGTGCTCGCCGATCTTGCCCGCCAGAAGGGAATTGCCATGCCGCTCGTCGATGCGGTCGTTACCCTGGTGCGTGGCCATGCGCCTGCCCGGGATGTCGTCGCCAGCCTGCTGGCGCGGCCCTTGCGTGCGGAACGCCCGCTTGGCTGATCCGGCTCTTCCCGCAAACCCGACCGACGCGCAGGCCGAACAGGCCGATATCGCCGCGTTGGCCAAGGGGGGGCGGACCAATTTCTTTGGATTCGTGCTGCGCCTGGCGGCCAGCGTGCCGTTCCTGTTCATCGCCGGGCGCCTCTATGGCGCGGCTACGCTCGGGCGCTATGCCTCGGCCACGCTGGTGGTGGAACTGGCGGCGCAGCTCGCCACGCTCGGGCAAAAGCGCGGCCTGGCCCAGCAACTGGCCAAGGAAGATCGTGCCAGTGCCACCACCGTGGCTGATGCCCTGCTGCTGACTACGCTGGTGTCGGTGCTGTGCGGGCTGCTGCTGTGGCTGGTGCCGATCATGATGTTCCCGAGCGGGGACTATACCCCGGTGGAACGCCTGCTGCCCATGGCGATCCTGCCGCGCGCGCTGGGCGACGTGGCATTGGCCGCGCTGGCCTATCGCTTTGACGTGGGTGCCACCGTGCGCGCCCGCGCCGTGGTGGAACCGTGGACGCAATCGCTGGCCGCCGGTGGCCTGTGGCTGGCCGGCGCCTGGTGGCTGCCACTGCGCGAAAGCGGGCTGATCCTGGCCTATGCCGCCGCGATGCTGGCGGCGATGATCACTGCTTTCGTGCCCCTGGTCAAAAGCTATGGTCTGCCGCGCCAGTGGGCGCCGCGCCCGGGCGCCTTGCTGCGCCTGGCCAACCGCAACCTGCCGCTGGCCGGGGCCGACGCGGTGGAATGGGGCACGCGCAAGCTTGACCTGTTCATCCTCGGCACGTTTGCGCCGGCCGCCGTGGTCGGCATCTATTACGTGGCGCAGCAGGTCACCACGCTGCCGCAAAAGCTCAAGACCAGTTTCGAGCCGATCCTGGGCCCGGTGATCACCCGCAACCTGCGCGAGAACAACCTGGGCGCGATCGCCCGGCAGGTGTGCCAGGTGGGCTTCTGGATCACCGCCGCGCAAGCCGGCATCGCCCTGGCGCTGGGTCTGCCGGGCAAGGGCGTGATGGGCCTGTTCGGGCCGAATTTCGTGGCCGGCACTGGCTCGCTCGCGCTGCTGCTGGCGGCCGAAGTGGTGGCCGCGCCTGCCGTGGTGAGCGAGGCGGCGCTGATCTATGTCGCGCGGCTGCGCAACTGGTGGATCAGCCTGGGCACGATCGCGCTGCAGGCCGGGCTGACCGTGGGCCTGATCGTGGCCGCGCGCGAACTGGGCTATGACGGCACGGTAGAGGCGATGGGCGCCGCGCTGGCCCTGGTCATTTCACTGGGCCTTGCCTCGCTGCTCAAGTCGCGGTTGCTGGGCAGCATCCTGGGCCAGAAGATCAGCAACTGGCGCTGGGCGCTGCTGTGGGCGGCAGTGCCGGCGGTGGGCATGGGCATGCTGGCGCGCCTGCTGCCGGAATGGATCGAGGTCAGCCTGGGCATTCCGGCGATCCTGGGCGTCTATGGCCTGGTGATCTGGCGGCGCGGCTTTGGCCCGGAAGACCGGGTGCTGTTCCGCAAGCACAAGAACTAGCTTTCCCGACTTGCCGGCCGTTCACGGCCGAGTGATGCAATCCTCCCCGCTTGGCGGGGAGGTGGCAGGCCGCAGGCCTGTCGGAGGGGCCAATTCTAACGGAACGTCGTCGTTCTATTGTTTCGACAGGGCGCGGGCAATCGCCACAAAATCGCCCACGTCCAGCGTTTCGGCGCGGCGGGCAGGGTCGATGCCCAGCGTTTCCAGCGCAGCGAGCGCGCCGGGCACGCCCTTGAGCGACTGCCGCAGCATCTTGCGGCGCTGCCCAAACGCCGCCTCGGTCACGCGTTCGAGCATGCGGGCCGAAACCCCCTCAGGCATAGTGGCGGGGGTCACGTGCACCACGGCCGACATCACCTTGGGCGGCGGGGTGAACGCGCTGCGGTGCACTTTCATGGCAATGCGCGGCGCGGCGCGCCATTGCGACAGGATCGCCAGCCGGCCATAGGCATCGCTGGCGGCGGCAGCGACGATGCGCTCTGCCACTTCCAGCTGGAACATCAGCGTCAGTGAGAGCCAGGCCGGCGGCCAATCCTGGCCCGAAAGCCAGCCGGTAAACAGCATCGTGCCGACATTGTAGGGCAGGTTGGCGATCACGTGCCACGGCGCGTCGAACAGGGTGGCGGGATCGATCTTGGTGGCGTCCCCCTCGATCACGCGCAACTGGCCGGGAAAGGCCTCTGCCAATTCGGCCAGGGCCGGCAGGCAGCGCTTGTCCATCTCGATCGCGGTGACATTGGCGCCGGCGCGGAGCAGGGCACGGGTCAGGCCGCCGGGGCCGGGGCCCACTTCCAGCACGTTGGCGCCCTTGAGCTTGCCGGGAATGGCGGCAATGCGCGCCAGCAACTGCTCATCAAACAGGAAGTTCTGCCCGAGGGCCTTGGACGCGAGCAACCCATGGCGGTTGACCACATCGCGCAACGGCGGAAGATCGGGCAGGCTCATGCTCCGGCCGCAGCGCGGCGCACGGCGCATTCCCCAGCCATGCGGATCGCCGCGATCATCGCGCCCGGGCGCGCCTGGCGGCTGCCGGCGATGCCAAAGGCGGTGCCGTGATCGGGTGAGGTGCGGATGATCGGCAGCCCCAGCGTGACATTGACGCCATCGTCGAAATCCAGCGCCTTCAACGGGATCAGCGCCTGATCGTGATACATGCAGATCGCCACGTCATAGGTCGTGCGGGCCTGGGCATGGAACATCGTGTCGGCCGGCAGCGGCCCGTGCGCGGCAATGCCGGCGGCCTGGAGCGCGGCAACGGCGGGGGCGATATAGCTGTGGTCCTCGTGCCCCATGCGGCCCTCTTCGCCGGCGTGGGGGTTGAGCCCGGCCACGGCCAGGCGCGGATGGGTGATGCCGAAATCGCGCACCAGCGCCCGCGCGGTGATCGCGCTGCGCCGCGTGATCAGCTCGGCCGTGATCATGCCAGGCACGGCGTGCAGCGGCACATGAACCGTGACCGGCACGACCTTGAGCGAAGGGCCGGCCAGCATCATCACCGCGTCTTCGGGCGCCACGCCGCTGGCCTGGCCGACGAATTCGGTTTGGCCGGGATGGTTGAAACCCACGCTGGCCAGCCGGCTTTTTGAAACCGGTGCAGTGACCAGGGCCGAGGTTTCGCCCGCCACGGTCAATTGCGTGGCCGCGTCGAGCGACTCGAGCGCCAGCATGGCACCCTCGTCACTTGGCTGGCCGGGAGTATAGGCAGCATCACCCAAATCGAGCACCGGCAATGCTGAGCCAAACACGGCTGCCGCCTCTTCCAGGCTGCCCACGGCGCGCACCGGCACGTCGAGCCCGCGATGGCGCGCGGCCTGGTCCAGCACGCGGCGGCTGCCCACGGCCACGAACGGCTCCAGCTGCGCCATGCCGCGCAAGATCCACGCGGCCGCGATCAGTTCGGGGCCGATGCCGGCAGGATCACCCTGGGAGATGGCGATGGGGTTCATGGGCTGGCGCTATCGGGCTTTGCGGGTGGAGGGGTGGGATGTTGCGGGTTTCACTTGGCCTCCACCACCCCCCGACCCCCTCCTCTAAAGAGGAGGGGGAGAGCCGGAACCCCCTCCTCTTTAGAGGAGGGGGTTGGGGGTGGTGGCGGCAAGCACCTTAGTTATACTCGATCACCGCATCGCGGCGCAGGTCGCGCAGATAGGTCTGGGCGCGCTTGTTCACGCGGTCGTCTTCCATCTGCGACTGCATTTCTTCAAAGCTCGGGCCATCGGCCACCTTGGGATCGTCGCGGCCGCACAGCACCAGCACGCGCACGCCATCTTCGATCGATCCGAACGGCGGGGTCGCCTCGCCGATCGAGAGCTTGAGCATCGAATCCTGCAGCGCGGCCGGCAGGTCGCGCGCCTTGACCTGGTCGTTGGTGACGACCGATGCGCCGATGCCAGCTGCGGCGGCATCGACCTGGCCGCAGCCGTGGATGGTCTTGACGGTGGCGGCAAAGGTGGCGGCCTTGGCCGCAGCATCCTTTTCCGTGGTGCCCTTGGGGAAACTGAGCGACATCTGCTTGAGGCTGAGGATCGCGTCGCGCGGGTCGGCGGTCAGCACCTGGCGCTTGTCGATCAGGTAGAGGATCGAATAGCCGCCAGGGATTTCCACCGGTCCAGCGAGCTGGCCCGGCTGCATCGAGGTGGCGACGTTGGCCAGATCCTGCGGCAGCTGGGCCAGGCGAATCCAGCCAAGGTCACCACCCACCGCAGCGGTGGAGGCTTCGGAATACTGCCGCGCATAGGCGACGAAGCTGCCGCCCTTCTTGAGCTGGTCAACGATCTGGTTGGCGTTGGCCATGACCTGCTGGCGGTTGGTATCATTGGCCGAAAGATAGATTTCGCCGATGCGGTATTCCTCGGTGCCCTTGGCCGCCTTGAGGCGGTCCATCATTTCGCGCACTTCGCCGTCAGACACGTTGATGAACGGCTGGACGTTGCGGCGCAGCAGGCGCTGCCACGACAGTTCACCACGGATCTGCCGCTTGAGCGAGGCCGCCGAAGAGCCGATCGAGGTCAGGTACTTGTCGAGCGCGGCCGGGTTCTGGCCGAAGTTCTGCTGGGCCACGCGCTCATAGGTCTGGTTGACCTCGTCATCGTCAACGTCGACGCCGGCCGACTTGGCCTCTTGAATCTGCAGCGTTTCGTCGATCAGGTTGCGCAGCACCTGCAGGCGCAGGCGCTCCTGTTCCTCGGCCGAAACCTTGCCGCCATTGGCATTGACGATCAGCGCCAGGCGCTGGTCGATATCGGTGCCGGTGAGGATTTCGCCGTTCACGATCGCGGTGGCGCGGCGCACGTTGGGATCGCTCTTGCCGAAGATCTGCACGTTGGCGGGAATGTTGAGCTGGCCCGAGGCATCGGGCGCGCCGCCTGCGGTTTGCGCCTGGGCCACGCTGCCGGCCACCGGCAGGGCGGCCGTGGCGGCAAGACCCAGCGCCAGGGCGGCCCGGCCGCACCAGTGACCCATACGAATATCACGGCGCATCTGGAACTGGGGCAGCCGGGTGATGGACTTCATGGCGATCCGAACTTCCTGTCAGGCAACATGCGAATTGGGCTGCATGCGAAATGGTGCGTCGATCCCGGGCCTGCATTGCCCCGGCTTAACCCACGCTGAGTGGCGGCAAGCGGCCGGGAATGCAACGCCGGAATTGGCCGGTTGGGGGAAAACTTTGCGGGAAACGTGGCCAAAGGCGGGATTTGGCGGGCCTAATCAGCCCGCCCGCACCTGGGTCATCGCCTGCTCATAGCGGCTGTTCATCTCTTGCCCGCGATAGCGCGAATATTCGCATGCCGCGAGCGCTGCGGCGGGCGGGAAGATCACCTGGCTGTTGCGGTAATCATCGGGCATCAGCGCCAGCGCCGCCTGGTTGGGCGTGGGATAGCGGATGGTGCGGGCAATGTCGGCCCCGGCCTTGGCGCCCAGCACGAAATCGATGAAGGCATAGGCCAGATCGGGATTGGGCGCATTGCGGGGAATGCACAGCCCGTCGCTCGCGAGGATGCCGCCTTGGCGCGGCACGACGAACGCCAGGTCGGGATCGTCGCGCATCACCTGCGCGATATCGCCATTGTATTCGATCACCAGGTCAACATCGCCTGCCAGCAGCAGATCCTGGCCATTGTCGTCATGAAACGCGGCGATATTGGGCTTTTGCTTGAGCAGCATGGCCTTGACCTGGGCGATCACGGCGGGATCGTTGGTATTGGCCGGGTGGCCCAGGTATTTCGCGCCGATCTCGAACAGCTCGCTCGCTTCGGCGAGCAGGGCGATGCGCCCCTTGTAGCGATCGGAATCGAGCACCCATTTCCAGCTGTCGGGCACGCCATCGACCTTGGACTTGCGATAGCCGATGCCGGTGACGATCCAGGTATAGGGCACCGAGACGCGACGGCCGGGATCGAACGGCGGGTTGAGGAACTGGGGCGCGATGTTCTTGAGGTTGGGGATTTTGGCGTGGTCCAGCTCGGTCAACATGCCGGCCGCGTGCATGCGTTCGACAAAGTCGTTCGAGGGCACGATCACGTCATAGCCCTGGTTGCCGCTGCGCAGCTTGGCAAAGAGTTCATCGTTGTTGGCAAACAGGCTGATGTTCATGCCAGCGCCAGCCGCCTTGGTGAAATCGGCCACGGTGTTTTTGCCGATGTAGGTATCCCAGGTGTAGAGATTGAGCGACCGCGCCGGCTTGCCGCGCGAACAGGCGCCCAGCGCGCCGGTAAACGACAGGCCGATGCCGGCAAGGCCAGCCTGGCGCAGGAACATGCGGCGCGAATGGACCATCTTCGTTCAATTTCCGATATGGCGGTGTGGAACGGCGCCGGGATGGCGCCCGATCACGCTTTGAGCAAGAGGTGATCGCGTTCCCATGACGAGATCACCTCGTCATAGGCGGCCAGTTCGTTGAGCTTGATCTCGTAGAATGCCTTGATGAACTGCTCGCCCAGCAGATCGATCACCGGCTGGCAATCGATCATCTGCTTGAGCGCGGCATCGAGATTGCGCGGCAGGGTGCGCTCCTCGTCATAGGCGTTGCGGGTCATCAGCGGCAGCGGCTCGATCTTTTCCTGCAGGCCGATATAGCCGCAGGCCAGCGTGGCGGCGATGGCGATATAGGGATTGGCATCGGCGCCGGGCAGGCGGTTTTCGATGCGTGTGCTGCGCGGGCCGCTGACGGGAATGCGCAGGCCGCAGCTGCGGTTGTCGAGGCCCCATTGCACGTTGATCGGCGCGCTGTGGGCCGGGCGGATGCGGCGGAAGGAATTGACGTTGGGCGCAAACAGCGGGACGACCTGCGGCAGGTAGCGTTGCAGCCCGCCGACGAACCAGCGGAATTCCGGGGTCAGCCCGGCCTGCGTGCCGAACAGGTTGTTGCCGCCTGCGTCCACCGCCGAAATGTGCAGGTGCATGGCGCTGCCCGGCTGGCTTTCCATCGGCTTGGCCATGAACGTGGCATAGACCCCGTGCTTGAGCGCGACCTGGCGCACGATGCGCTTGAAGATCACCACCTGGTCGCACAGCGCGACGGGATCACCGTGGTTGAAATTGATTTCCAGCTGCGCCGTGCCGCCTTCGTGGATCATGGTATCGAGCTGGAGCGAGGCGATTTCCGAATTGTCGTAGATTTCCTCGATGATGTCTTCGTATTCGGTCACCGATTCCAGGCCATAGGGCTGGGGCGAGCTTTCCGCCCGGCCCGAGCGCCCGCGCGGCGGCTGGATCGGCAGATCGGGATCGGAATTGACCTCGGTGAGGTAGAATTCCAGTTCGGGCGCCACGACCATCTGCCAGCCCATCGCGGCATATTTGGCCAGCATGCGCTTGAGCACGTGGCGCGGCGCCACTTCAAACGCGCTGCCATCGCGGTGCAGGGCATCGGCCACGACAAAGGCTGTGGGGGTGCGAAAGCCCGGTGCCACGCAGATCGAATTGATATCGGGCAGCAGCGTCACATCGGGATCGCGATAGAGGAAATCGTCCTCGTCGGTATCGGCGTAGTCACCGGTGATGGTGACGGAAAACACCGAGGAAGGCAGGCGCAGGCTCATGTTGCCGACCGAGGCGATGAACTTGTCGGCCGGCCACACCTTGCCGCGCACCACGCCGTTGATATCGGGGACGAGGCACTCGACCTCGCTGATGCGTTTTTCGCGGATCCATTCGGCAAAGGCTTCGGTCATGGGATCACTCGCTTGGAAGAAGGGGTTCAGAGACGGTCGCGCAGGGCAAAGAAAGTCATCGCGGCGGCCATGGTCGGCCAGCGCAGCAAGGTGCCTCCGGGAAAGCGGGGCGTGGGCAGGCGGCGTACCAGATCGAGCGCGGGCGCGGGCAGCCCGGCCATGGTCGCGCCGATTTCGCCACCCAGCCACGGCGCCAGCACCACGCCAAGACCGGAAAACCCGCTGAGCGACCACAGGCCGGGCATGACCTGCGCGGCATGGGGCAGACGATGCGGGGTGATCGACAGCGTGCCGCCCCAGGCATGGTCGATCGCCACATCGGCCAGTTGCGGAAAGACCCGCAGCATATGCGGCCGCACGAACGCGGCGATATCGGCCGGCAGCCGCCAGGAATAGCGTTCGCCCCCGCCAAACAGCAGGCGGTGATCGGGCGTGATACGGAAATAATAGACCACGAAGCGCGAATCCGAGACCGCCTGGCCGCCAGCGATCAGGGCTGCCGCCCGCTCTGGCCCGAGGGGCGCGGTGGTGGCGATGAAGTTGTTGATCGGCAGGACATGGGCATCGACCGCCGGCACCAGGCCCGTGCCATAGCCGCCCGTCGCCACCAGCACCTGGCCCGCGCGCACCGTGCCGCCGGGCGTGGTCACGCGCCAGGCAGGCCGCGTGCCTGCCGGGCCATCGGGCGCAATGCCGGTGCAACGGCTGTAGGGATGGATCACTGCCCCCGCCGCGCGGGCAGCGCGCGCCATGGCGAGCGCCAGCTTGAGCGGGTGAAGATGGCCGCCGGCCATATCCAGGCTGCCGCCGTGATAGACCTGGCTGTCGACCATGGCGCGAATGTCGTCACGACCGAGCGGGGTGAGCGCGTGGTGGCCATAGGCCTCTTGCAGAAAGCGCACCTCGGCATGGGTCTGCGCCACCAGGCCGGGCTTGTGATCGGCGTGGATCAGCCCGGCGCGAAAATCGCAACGGTCGGGATCGTGCGCGATCAGCCGGTCGAGGTGGTCGCGCGCATGGCGGGCCATGGCCCACATTTCGCGCGCACCGTCGCTGCCGAGGTGGCGCGCCAGCCAGTGCTGGTCCTTGTTCCAGCCAAGGTGGACCTGGCCGCCATTGCGGCCCGAGGCGCCCCAGCCGACAGGCCCGCTGTCCAGCAGAACGACCGATCGCCCGGCCTCTGCCAGCCGCAATGCGGCACCCAGACCTGTGTAGCCCCCGCCGATGATGCAGGCATCGGCCTGCACATCCTGGTCCAGCGCCGTGCCGGCAAAGGCCATGGGCGCGGTGGCGGCGTAATAGGACGGCGGATAGGCCCGCACATCCTCGCCGGTTGGTCCTGCCCGCTCGATGGATCGAGGCGTCAACATTGCCTGTGGTTCTACCCCATGCGGCAAGGGGCGACAAGCGAACGCGCTGGGGGTTTGGCTGCCAGGCCGGTGCATGCCATGCACCGGCCTAGCGCGCCGAATCTTACGGCGCAGCGTCAGCCAGGGTGGCGCCATCCCAGTGTTCATCGGCCTTGCCATCGACAAAGCGCCACATGTCGAACCAGGTGGTGGTATAGGTCTTGCCCGGATTCTTGGGGTCCTTGAGCGTGCGCACCATGCTCACGACCACGCGATCGCCCTCGGCCGTGACCGCGGCGACCGGGGTCGCCATGTGCGCCGGGCATGCCTTGGGCTGCACCTTGACCACCTGGGTGAAGAAATGGACCACGGTATCGCGGCCCGAGGGCACCATCGGGTTGTGCTGGTGATAGGCCGGGGTAAGGTATTGATCCGCCTTGTCCCAATGCCCGCATTCCAAAAGGTCTTTGACGATATGGAGTGCGGCCTGCTTGTTGCGGTTGAGCACTGGATCGGGGCTGGTGAACAGGCTTTCGGGATCGGGCACCGCCACCACCGCTTCCTGCGCGTGAACGGGCGTTGGCAGACTGGCCAGGGGCACGGCGGCCAGCGGCAGGGCGAAAAGGCCGGCGGCGGTCAGGGCATGGCGTAGCATCGTTGGCTCCCTCCTTACGAAAACGGCGTTACAGCGGCAGGCCCAGCCGGGGGCCGATCCAGACCATCAGGCTGTAGAGCGCAATGGTCAGCGCGCAACCAGCCAGCAGCGCCGACCAGAACCCGGCGCCGTGGCGCAGCAGGGCCGGGATCAGCAGGAACATCGGCAGCGAGGGCAGCACATACCAGAACGTGGCCCCGGCATGGGCCGCCATGTTTTCGGCATCGGGGCGATCGTGCCACAGCCAGATCATGCCAATCACCGACACCAGGGGCAGCGACGCGATCAGTGCGCCAAAACCGGGATAGCGCTTGGCAAGGGTGGAGGCGGTGGCGATCAGCACGCCGGAAATGGCGGCCTTGAGAGCAAGCTGCAACATGGTGCGCCGGTGTTACGGCAGCCACGCTTCGTTGCCTAGCGCTGCTTGGCCAAATGGGGTGCTGGCAAGCGGCGAGGATGGGTGGGTAGCTGCTGCATGCGCGATGACGGCAGCCAAGGTGCAAGTTATCAAGCTGGACCCCTGTGAGTTCACAAACGAAGTGCAACACCTCAGACAGGTGCTGCCATGTCGAGATACACCCAGCTTTCGCTTGAGGAGCGATGCTCGATTGCCCGGCTTCGCGAAGCCAGGCAATCGATCCGGCAAATCGCTGCAGCTCTGGATCGCCAGCCGTCGACGATCGCCCGCGAACTGAAGCGCAACACCGGCAACCGGATCGGCTACCAGCCCGCCTATGCCCAGGCACAGACCTCAGCCCGGCGCTGGAGCGGAAGCCGGCTCGAACGCGACGACGATTTGCGGGATGCCGTGCTGGATCGCCTTGCCGCCGGCTGGTCGCCCGAACAGATCGCCGGACGCCTCGCGCGCGAGGAAGGGCGCAGGGTCATCTGCCACGAGACCATCTACCGCTTCGTCTATGCCCAACTCAAACGTACCAACGACACCAAATGGCGCCTGTACCTGCCTCGCGCCAAGATCAAACGCGGCTGGCGCACCAAGGGTGGTTGGCCGCGATCCCAAGGAAAATGCTCGATCCATGACCGACCGGACGACATCGCATCACGCCACATCCCTGGCCACTGGGAGGCCGACTGCATGCTCTTCCGAACGCCAGGCCCCGCGTTCCTGATCGCTCACGAACGTCACTCGCGCATCACCCTGGCCATCCCCCAGTCACGCCTGAGCGCACAAACCGTCGCCGACTGTCTCGCCGATCTGCTCAAACCACTCGCGCCGCACCTGCGCCGGTCCATCACCTTCGACAACGGCGCAGAGTTCTACCGCCACCACCAGCTGACCAGCCAACTCGGCATCCAAACCTACTTCTGCGATCCGCGAGCACCATGGCAAAAGGGCGGCATCGAAAACGCCATCGGGCGCCTCCGACGCGCCCTGCCCACAAAAATCGACCCAACCGCGTTGCCCACTCAGCAACTCGATGCCATCCTCGCCAACTACAATAACACACCCAGAAAATGCCTCGGCTTCAAAACACCAGCCGAAACCTTCCAAACGTTGCACTTCGGATGTGAATCCACACCCGGATCAAGTCCGGGGTGACGATAAGTACATATATTCTCTCAAATTCCTCGTCACCCCGGACTTGATCCGGGGTCCAGCTGTTCTGTTTGTGCAAAACGCCAGCATGGCCGCAAGTGGGCGATTGCCGACATATTTGGCTCGCGCAGAGGCGCTCTTAAATCTCTGCGCCTCAGCGCCTCTGCGCGAAACACTTTTTCCTATATCGTTGATAGAAATATAAATCTCTATCTACTCATGCCGCCCAACACCGCGATCAGCCCAGCAGTATGACCGGGGCCTTGGTGTTCCAGCTCAGCCACACGGCCTCGCCCACGGGCAGGGCGGAGACGAGCGAGCGTTCGCCGTTGGCGCGGGCCACCTTGAAGGTTGCGCCGCTGGCGGTTTCCACATCGTAGAGCGTCTGGCTGCCGAGGTAGGCGGAGCGCACGATCGTGCCGGCCACCACGTTGGCCTGTGGGCAGGCATCGGGGCCGGCCGGGCGGCCTTCGCTGGCCGGAGTCATCGTGATCTTTTCCGGGCGGATGCCGGCCCACACTGGGGTGTCGGGCGCGCCGGTGACGCCGTGGCTGACGAAGATCGGTACTTCGAGACCAGGTGCGGTCACTGCGGCGTGATCCCGCTCGTCGACGCTGAGGCGGCCTTCGAACATGTTGATGGTGCCGATGAAATCAGCCACGAACCGGTTTGCGGGGTATTCATAGAGATCGCCCGGCACGGCCACCTGTTGCAGGCGGCCCCGGTTCATCAGCGCGCAGCGGCTGGCCATGGCCAGCGCTTCGTCCTGATCGTGGGTGACCATCACGAACGTGACGCCGACATCGTGCTGGATCTGCGCCAGTTCGGCGCGCATCGCATCGCGCAGCTTGGCATCGAGCGCGGACAGCGGCTCGTCCAGCAGCAGCACCTTGGGCTTTTTCACCAGGGCGCGGGCGAGGGCAACGCGCTGGCGCTGGCCACCCGAGAGCTGATCGGGCTTGCGGTGGCCAAATTCGTCGAGCTTTACCAGGCGCAGCGCCTCGGCCACGCGGGCGTCGCGCTCGTCCTTGGCGACGCGATCGATCTTGAGGCCATAGGCGACGTTGTCGGCCACGGTGAGGTGCGGGAACACGGCGTAGGACTGGAACACCATGTTGACCGGGCGGCGGTTGGGCGGGGTGGTGCTCATGTCCACGCCGTCGATCAGGATGCGCCCTTCGGTGGGGGTTTCCAGGCCCGCCAGCATGCGCAGCAGCGTGGTCTTGCCGCAGCCCGATGGGCCGAGCAGCGAGAAGAATTCGCCGCGTTGGATATCGAGGCTGACATCGTCCACCGCGATGAACGAGCCGAACCGCTTGGTCACGTTCTCGAACTGGATGAGAGGCTGGGTCATGGGAAAGTCCTGTGTGAAATCAGTGGCCCTGGGCCAGGTCGCGACCCTGCAGCTTCATGCCGATGGCGGTGAGCGCGATGGTGATGAGCATCAGCACGGTCGAGGCGGCGTTGACCTCGGGCGTGACGGAGAAGCGCACCATCGAATAGATCTTGACCGGGAAGGTCACCGTGTTTGGCCCCGAGGTGAAGAAGGTGATCACGAAATCATCGAGGCTGAGCGTGAAGGCGAGTAGCCCGCCCGAGATCAGCGCCGGGCGCACATGGGGCAGCAGCACATCCCACAGCGCGCGCAATTCGCTGGCGCCCAGATCGCGTGCGGCCTCTTCCATCTCGCGGTTGAAGCTGGCGAGGCGCGCGCGGACCACCACGGCGACGAAGGGGAAGCTGAACGTGATATGGGCAATGATGATCGCGCCCAGATCGAACGGCCAGACCAGATCGCGCGGCCAGGGCACGATCTGCCCGAAGAACACCAGCATCGCCACGCCCATGCAGATTTCAGGCACCACGATCGGCAGGGTTACCGCGCCATCGAACAGGCCCTTGCCGGGAAAGCGGAAGCGCCACAGCGCGATCGCGGTCAGGGCGCCGAGCACCACGCTGAACAGCATCGAGATGAACGCGATGGTCAGCGAATTGGTGAAGGCATCGATCAGCGCGGAATCGTTCCACATCGTGCCATACCAATCGAGCGTGAAGCCCTCCCAGCGGATGGTGCGGCGGCTGTCGTTGAAGCTGAACACCACCAGGCTGGCCAGCGGCAGGTAGAGGAACAGGATCACCGCGCCCACCCACAGGCGCAGCGGCCAACGGCGGCTGTATTCGAGCGGGCCCGGTTTGGCATCGAGCGGCTTGGGGGCAGTGGCCATCAGGCGTCTCCCTGCGGGCGGGCGCGGGCGGCGCGGCGATCCTGGATCGCGCGCAGGCCCATGGCCAGGAGCGTGAGATACATCAGCATGAACGAAAGCGCAGCGCCGAACGGCCAGTCGTTGGCACGCTTGAACTGCCGCTCGATCACGCTGGCGATCATCTGGCTGTCAGGCCCGCCGAGCAGATCGGGCGTGAGGTAGGAGCCGAGCGCGGGAATGAACGTGAGCATGATTGCCGAGAGGATGCCCGGCTTGGCGATCGGCACGATGACCTTGAAGATCGTGGCGATGTGCCCGGCGCCCAGATCGAGGCTGGCCTCGATCAGCGAGCGATCCATGCGATCGAGCGTGGAATAGAGCGGCAGGATGATGAAGGGCAGGTGGACATAGACCAGGCCGACGATCACCGCGAAGTTGGTGTGCAGCATCTCGACCGGGCCAAACCCGAACAGACCGAACATGTCGTTGATATAGCCCTCGGTGCGCATCACCGCCATCAGGGCATAGGTGCGGACCAGCAGGTTGGTCCAGAACGGCAGCATGATGCCCAGCAGCAGCAGGATCTTGCCGCGATCGCTGGCAAAGGTCATCGCCAGGGCATAGGGAAAGCCGATCACCAGGCACACCGCCGTGGTCACCCCGGCAAAGACCAGCGACTTAGCAAAGATCAGCAGATAGACCGGATCGAATACGCGCACGTAGTTGTCGAGCGTGCCGGTGACGGCCACTTCGGTCAGTCCCAGGGTGCGGCCAAAGCTGTAGGCCCAGATCACGCTGAGCGGAACGACGAAGAACAGGGTGATCCAGGCGGCCGGCGCGGTCAGCACGGCCCAGAAGGCGCGCCTGCTGGTGTTCGATGCGCTGCTCATCGCCGGGCGGTTCCCATGGTTCGTGGCCTCATGCGTCCTGGCCTCATCGGTGGCAATTCCCCAGTTTGCGCGGCCCCGCGAAGGGCCGCCGGGCGCCGCGGGCACACGCCAAGACGGCGCCCGAAGCGGGTGGTTGAACATGCCTGCCTGCGTGACGCCCGTTTTTTGGTGTGCGTCGGGTTTATGCTATTGCGGGGTAACCCCGTTATCTGCGATCACACTTATGCGCGGGAACCGGCCCGGTCAATCGCAAATCGCTGTGGCGCGAATGTGCCCGCCCGCGCCGGCGTTCGTCAACCACCGCGCAGCACCTGGCCCAGCCGGGCAAAGAACCAGGCCGAGGCCGGGTTGCGATCGGCATCCCATTCCGGGTGCCATTGCACCGCCAGCACCTGCGCCGCGCCGACTTGCGCCGAAAAGGCCTCTACCAGTCCATCGGGTGCCACCGCTTCCACCGTCAAGCCCTGGCCCAGCGTGGCCACGGCCTGGTAATGCACGGAATTGACGGTGATCGCATCGCCCAGCGCGGTGGCCAGGATGCCGCCGGGCGTCAGGCTGACCGGGTGGGTCTGGGCAAACATCTCTTCCAGGCTGGCGCCATCGGGGGCGTGGTGCCTGACCGGCCCATCGCTGGGCAGGGTTTGCAGCGTGCCGCCGAACGCCACGTTGAGTTCCTGGAAACCCCGGCAGATGCCGAACACCGGCTTGCCGGCGCGCAGCATGGCATCGCCCAGCGCCAGCGTGGTGGTATCGCGCGCGGGATCGAACGGCCCGTCACCGGCGCTGGCGCCATAGCGCCACGGCTCCATGTTGGACGGGCTGCCGGTGAGCAGCAGGCCATCGAGCCGGCCGGCGAGCGCGGCCCAGTCGGTCAGGCCGGGCAGGGCCGGGACCAGCACCACATCGCAATCGGCGTGGGCGGCGGGCGCGCGCAGATAGCGGTCGATTACGCCATGCACCGGTTCTGGCCCGCCGCTTCGCAGGCAGCACGATACGCCCAGCAGCGGCCGCGTCATGCCGGCAGCACTCCGAGCGAGGACAGCGTGGGCGTGGAAATGGTGACGGACTTCATGTCGGCATACTTGAACAGCGCGTGCAGGCTGCGGTCGCGGCCAAAGCCGGATTGCTTGAACCCGCCGAAGGGCATGGTGATGTCGCACGCGTCCCAGCCGTTGACCCAGACCAGGCCAGCGCGCAGGCGCCGGGCAAAGGCGTGGGCGATATCGATCGAACCGGTCCACAGGCCCGAGGCGAGGCCATATTCGGTGTCGTTGGCAAGGGCGAGCGCCTCTTCGGGCGTATCGAAGGGCACCACCGCCAGCACCGGGCCGAACACCTCTTCCTGGGCCAGGCTGCTGGCGTTGCTGACGGTATCGAACACCGTGGGATCGAGGTAGAACCCGCCGGTTTCGGCGCGCGCGCGGCTGCCGCCCAGGCGCAGCGCGGCGCCTTCCTGCTGCGCGCGGGCGATGCGGGTGAGCACGCCTTCCAGCTGCTTTTCACTGATCACCGCGCCCAGTTGCGTCGCCGGGTCGAGCGGATCGCCCGGGCGGATGGTGCGGGCCACGGCCAGTACCTTTTCGACGAATTCCGCGTGGATCGAACGCTGCACCAAGAGCCGCGATCCGGCGGTGCAGACCTGGCCCTGGTTGTAGAAAATGCCCCACGCCGCCGCTGCTGCCGCGCGATCGAGATCGGGATAATCGGCAAAGACGATATGCGGGCTCTTGCCACCCAGTTCCAGGCTGACGCGCTTCAGGTTGCTGTCGGCCGAATAGCGCATGAGCTGGCGGCCGACCGGGCCCGAGCCGGTGAACGTGATCATGTCCACGTCGCGGTGGAGGGCGAGGGCCGCGCCCGCGTCCTGGCCGGTGCCGGTGACGACATTAAGCACGCCATCGGGAATGCCGGCCTCCAGCGCCAGTTCGGCAAAGCGCAGTGCGGTGAGCGAGGACAGTTCCGATGGCTTGACCACCATCGAATTGCCCATGGCGATGGCCGGGGCGATTTTCCACATGGCCATGAGCAGGGGGAAGTTCCACGGCACGATCGCGCCGATCACGCCCAGCGGATCGTGCACGGCATAGCTGAACTTGTCGGGGCCGGTGGGGCCAACCTCGCCATGGATCTTGTCGATCGCCTCGGCATAGAAGCGCAGCGTGCCGAGCGCGAGCGGCACGTCGACATTGCGGGTGTCGCTGATCGGCTTGCCCGAATCGATGGTTTCGAGAACGGCGAATTCTTCGGCCGCAGCCTCCAGCTTGTCGGCCAGCGTCAGCATCAGCTTCTTGCGCTGGGCTGGCTTCATGTCGCGCCACTGCCCGCTTTCAAAGCGGCGGCGGGCGGCGGCCACGGCGCGGTCGATATCGCTGGCATCGCCCGCCGGCAGGGTGCCGATGACCTGGCCAGTGCCGGGGTTGACGGTGTCCAGCGTGGCGCCCGACGCGGCCGCAACGCTGGCGCCGCCGATCACGTGGTGGGCCGGCAGGCGGCTGGGCAGGGTGGGCGGGGCACTGGTCATCGTCTGGTTCATCCGGCTGGTGCAATGTGTGATCACTAATAGCCATTGTGGCCCGTGGTGCAAGGTCTGGCAGCCATGGCTTCTGTGTATTTCCCGGCGTCGAAAGAGCGGTTGTGGGCGGAAAAGCGCGTGGCAATCCGACGATCCGGGCTGGACAGCGCGGCGGGCTTTTTATATGTGATCACACCATGACACAAGAAACCGCCTCGTCCTTTGCCGCCTGGCTTGCCGCCCATCCCGAAGTGACCCGAGTGGAAGCCTTTCTCACCGACGTGAACGGTGCGCCCAAGGGCAAATGGCTGGTGCGCGACAAGGCCGTGGCCCTGGCGGCCAAGGGCCTGCCGATGCCGCTTTCGGTCTTTGCCCTCGATGCCTGGGGCTGTGACGTGGCGGGCGCAGGCCTGGCGTTTGGCACGGGCGATCCCGATGGGCTGTGCTGGCCGGTGGCCGGGCGCTGGAGCAAGGCGCCGTGGCTGGGCGAGGATAGCGCGCAGGTGTTCCTGGGCATGGTCGACAAGGATGGCGGCCCCGTGGTGGCCGATCCGCGCGGGATGTTGCAGGCCCTGCTGGCGCGCTATGCCGCGCGGGGGTTGACCCCGGTGGTGGCGACCGAACTGGAGTTCTACCTCTATCGCCTGGAAAACGGCGTGCCGGTGCCGCCCGATGGCAATCTGCGCCGCAACGACACGCTCTCGACCACGGCGCTGTCTGCCCATGCCGCACTGTTCGACGAGATCATGGCGCTGGCCCACGCCATGGGCATTCCCGCCGACGCGGTGATCAGCGAGGCGGGGCCGGGGCAATACGAACTGAACCTGCTGCACCGCGCCGATGCACTGGCCGCGGCCGACGATACCGTGCTGATGAAGCGCATCGTGCGCGCGCTGGCGGCGCACCACGGGCTGGGCGCGACGTTCATGGCCAAGCCCTATGGCGATTGTTCGGGCAGCGGCATGCATATCCATGCCAGCCTCAACGATGCAGCGGGCAAGAACGTGCTGGCCAAGCCCGAGGGCGGCCCGGCCGACATGCTGCTGCACGCAGTGGCCGGCCTCTTGGCGGCGATGCCCGAAACGATGCTGGCGTTTGCGCCCAACTACAACTCGTTCCGCCGTTTCCGGCCCGATGCCCATGCGCCGGTCTCGGCCAGCTGGGGCATCGATGACCGCTCGGCCGCGGTGCGGGTGATCGTGGGCGATGCCAAGGCCACGCGGATCGAGCATCGCATTTCCGGGGCTGACGTGAACCCACACGTGGCCATGGCGGCGATGCTGGGTGCGATGCTGCAGGGGATCGAGGACGCGGTGATGCCGCCTCCGGCGCAAGACCCGCTGCATCCCGGCGCCGGCGCGCCGCTGCCGGTGGAATGGGGCGCCGCGCAGGCTGCCTTTGCCGCCTCTGAACGCGCGGCCGGCATGTTCGGCGCGCGCTTCCGCGATATCTTCCTGGCGTGCAAGCAGCAGGACCGCGCCGCGTTCCTGGGCCAGATCGACCGGTTTGAATACGATACCTACCTGGGATTGCTGTGATGGACATGGCGGTGCCGGGCCTGCACCAGGCGGCGCCCTATGCCGGGATGCCCACCTGGTATGCCGCCAGCGCCAACCCGGCGCCGCAGCGGCCGGTATTGCAGGGCGCGGAGCGAGCCACGGTCTGCGTGATCGGGGCCGGGTTCACCGGGCTTTCGGTGGCGCTGGAACTGGCCGAAAAGGGCATCGACGTGATCGTGCTCGAAAGCGAGCGTGTGGGCTGGGGCGCATCGGGCCGCAATGGCGGCCAGCTGATCAACGGCTATTCGCGCGGGCTTGACGTGCTGGAAGCGCGGCACGGGCCAGCCGTGGCGCGCGCACTGGGCGCAGTGGCGCTGGAAGGCGCCGCGATCATCCGCGACCGCGTCGCGCGCTATGGCATTGCCTGCGATCTGGTCGATGGCGGGCTGGGCGTGGCGCTGAATGCAAAGCAGATGCGCGCGCTGGAGGACGAGCAGCGGGTCTGGGCCGCGCATGGCCATGCCGGGATCACCGTGCTCGACCGCGAGGCCCTGCGCGGCCATGTCCAGAGCGATCGCTATGTCGGCGGCATTCTCGATCCGCTGCGCGGCCATTTCCACCCGCTGAACTATCTGCTGGGCGAAGCCGCCGCGTTCGAGCAGCTGGGCGGTCGCCTGTTCGAACACAGCCGCGTGACGCACGTGGATGACAGCGGCCCGCGCCCGCGCGTGGTCACCGCGCAAGGGGAGGTGACCGCCGATACCCTGGTGGTGTGCGGCAATGCCTATCTCGGCAAGACGCTGCCCCGGCTATCGGGGCAGATCATGCCGGTATCGAGCCA
Organism: Novosphingobium sp. GV079; assembly: GCF_003058045.1. NCBI lineage: Bacteria > Pseudomonadati > Pseudomonadota > Alphaproteobacteria > Sphingomonadales > Sphingomonadaceae > Novosphingobium > Novosphingobium sp. GV079. The sequence goes on from NZ_QBUE01000007.1 coordinate 103,986, forward strand.
GGTTGTGACGACCGAGCCGCTGGGCGATCTGGCCGCGCAGCTCTTGCCCAGCAATGCCTGCGTGGAGGATGCCAATTACATCCTCGACTATTTCCGCCGCACGGCCGACGGGCGCCTGCTCTATGGCGGCGGCATCGTCTATGGCGGGCAGGACCCGGCCAGCGTGGAAGCCAAGATCCGTCCCGGCCTGATCAAGACCTTTCCGCAGCTCAAGGACGTGAAGCTGGAGTTTGCCTGGAGCGGCACCTTTGCCATGACGCTGAGCCGCATGCCGCAGATCGGCCGGCTTTCACCCAAGGTGTTCTATTCGCATGGTGACAGCGGCCACGGCGTGACGACCACGCAATTGCTGGGCCGCCTGCTGGGCGAGGCGATCGCCGGGCAGCATGCGCGCTTTGACGTGTTTGCCGAGCTGCCGCACCCGCCCTTTCCCGGCGGGCAGCGCTTTCGTGCGCCGCTCTCCACCCTGGGATCGCTGTGGTACACGCTGCGCGATCGGCTGGGGGTGTGAGCCGCGCATATGGCCGGCATTGTGCCTGAATCGATGCCTCATCCATGGCTGAATCGATGGACCTTTGCGGGTCGATCGTGCACAATCGCTTGGTTGGTGGCGGTCCTGTCCGGCCGAGCGCCTTCGATCCCACGTTACGATCCCGCTGCCACTCCGTGGCCGGGATATCCGCGATCAACACCTGAAGGACGGTCGATAATGCGTCGTATCCCCCTGTTCGTTTCTGCCCTGGTGGGCCTGGCCGCAGCCGTGACGGCGCCTGTGGCCCATGCCCAGAATGCCGCTGCCGGGGCCGCCATGTTCAAGCAGCAGTGCCAGATGTGCCATGTCAACACCGCCGGCGCCAAGGGCTTTGCCGCGCCCAACCTGTGGGGCGTGGTCGGGCGCCAGGCCGGTTCCACCGCGTTTGCCTATTCCACCGCGCTCAAGAATTCGGGCAAGACCTGGGATCCCAAGACGCTCGACACCTTCCTGACCGCGCCGGGCAAGCTGGTGCCGGGCACGCGCATGGTCGTGGCCATTCCCGATGCCAAGAAGCGCGCTGACGTGATCGCCTATCTCAAGACCCTGCACTGATGCCCGCGATGGCGTAAGATGCGCCCCATCATCGTCACCCCGGGCTTGACCCGAGGTCCCGCTGCCCTTTGGGGCTGGATGAGCAAAAAGCGGGATCCCGGATCAAGTCCGGGATGACGACGAGGGAGCGAACGCCAGACCACGCCCATTAGACCGGAGCACCGCATATGCCCGTTTCGCTGACAATCGATGGCAAGCAACGCACCCTGGCCGTGGCGGAAGACATGCCGCTGCTGTGGGCCTTGCGTGATATCGCCGGGGTGACCGGGGTGAAATTCGGTTGTGGGGCGGGCCTGTGTGGCGCGTGCAGCGTGCTGGTGGACGGGCAGCGCCTGTTCGCCTGCCAGACACCCGTGGCCGATGTGGCCGGCAAGGCTGTCACCACGATCGAGGGACTGACTGGCCAGCCGCTGGGGCAGGCCCTGGCAGCCGCTTGGGAAGAGCTGGACGTGGTGCAGTGCGGCTATTGCCAGCCGGGGCAGATCGTGGCCGCCGCCGCGCTGCTCAAGGCCAATCCCAAGCCCGATGATGCCGCCATCGATGAAGGGATGAGCGGCAATATCTGCCGTTGCGGCACCTATAACCGCATCCGCGCCGCGATCCATCGCGCCGCCGATACGATCAAGGCATGAGGGGGGGAAGACCGATGACCACGCCGATCGCCACCCCGTCACGCCGCGCGTTCCTGGCCGGATCGGCCGTGCTGGCCAGCGCCCTGGTGGTGCCGCTGCACCGCGCGTTGAGCAGCGTGCCCGCCGGCCAGTTGGCGGCCAATGGCTATCTGGCGGTGCTGCCCGATGGCGCCGTTTCGCTTGCCCTGCCCAAGACCGAAATGGGCCAGGGCATCATGACCGCGCTGACCATGCTGGTGGCCGAGGAACTGGGCCTGGCGCCCAGCGCGGTCAAGGTGTCGATCCCGCCGGCCGACCGCGCCCGCTTTGCGCCGATCGATACTACCACGGGTGGCTCTACGTCGATCCGCGAGCTGTGGAAGCCGCTGCGCCAGGCCGCTGCCAATGCGCGCGCCGCGCTGGTGGATGCGGCGGCGCGGCAGTGGAAAGTCATGCCCGATGGCCTGACTCTGGCCGATGGCGCGGTGGTAAATCCGGCATCGGGCAAGCGGCTGGGCTTCGCCGCGCTGGTCGCCGATGCCGCCGCGCATGTGCCCACCGACGCCACGCCCACGCCGCGATCTGCCTGGAAAGTGATCGGCAAGGATACCCGCCGGCTCGATTCGGCGGACAAGGTGCGCGGCACCGCGCAGTTCGGCATCGATGTGAAAGTGCCGGGCATGAAGATTGCCACGCTGGCGCAATCGCCGGTGTTCGGCGGCAAGCTGGCCAGCCACAACGCCGCAGCGGCCAAAGCCGTGCCCGGCGTGGCAGACGTGATCGCGCTGGACGACTGCCTGTTCGTGACGGCTGACAGCCTGTGGACGGCCAAGAAGGGCCTCGAGGCCGCCGCGCCGACCTGGAACGAGGGCGCCAATGCCGGGCTGGACCAGGCCCAGGTCGTGGCCGCGCTCGATGCCGCCGTGGCCAAGCCGGGCGTGACGGCCAAGGCCGAGGGCGATCTGGCCCAGGCCCGTGCCGGCGCCGCCAAGACCGTGGAAGCGCTCTATCACCAGCCGTTCCTGGCCCATGCCACGATGGAGCCGGGCAATTGCACCGCCCATGTCACGCCGCAGGGCGTCCAGGTGTGGACCGGAACGCAAGTGCCCAGCGATTGCCGCGCGGCTGCTGCCCGCGTGCTGGGCCTGGGCGAAGACAAAGTGCAGGTGCACAACTTCCTGATGGGCGGCGGCTTTGGCCGGCGGCTGGAAACCGACATGGTGGAGCGCACGGTCAGCCTGGCGGCCAAGGTGCCCTATCCGGTCAAGCTGGTGTGGACGCGCGAGGAGGATATCCAGCACGACATGGTGCGCCCGGCCTATGCCGACCGCATCAGCGCCAGCCTGGACCAGGCGGGCAAGGTTGCCGCGTGGGAGCATCGCATCGCCGGATCGGCCGTGATGGCGCGCTTTCTCGGCGACAAGTTCAACGGGGTGGACGATGACGCCGTGGATGGCGCGATCGCCCCGCTCTACCCGGCCAAGGCGCGGCTGGTTACGTTCAAGCAGGTGGAAAGCGCCATGCCCACCGGCTGGTGGCGCGGCGTTGGCGGCCTGCGCAACACGTTTGTGATCGAAAGCTTTGCCGACGAACTGGCGCTGGCCGCGGGGCAAGACCCGCTGGCCTGGCGCCTGGCGCAGATCACCGATCCGCGCGCACGGGCGGTGCTGCAAAAGGCCGCCGCCGAGGCTGGCTGGGGCAAGGCGCTGCCCAAGGGCGAAGGGCTGGGCCTGGCCGTGCTGCATATCTGGGACACCTGCCTGGCGGCGGTGGCCCATGTGAAGGTCGATGCGCAAAAGCAGATCCTGGTGCCGCAGGTGACCGTGGCGGTGGATTGCGGCCCGGCGATCAACCCCCTGGGGGTGAAGGCGCAGATCGAAGGCGGGGTGACCTTTGCCCTGTCGGCCGCGCTCTATGGCGGGGTGACGCTGGAAAAGGGCCGTATCGCCCAGTCCAACTACAACGACGTGCGCCCGCTGCGCATGAACGAGGCGCCGCGCGTGATCACCCACGTGATGCCGACGGACAACGCGCCGGGCGGCATGGGCGAACCGCCCGCGGCGGTGATCGCCCCGGCGGTGGCCAATGCGCTGTTTGCCGCCACGGGCAAGCGGGTGCGGCAGGTGCCGTTGCAGGCCGGGTTCGAGGCGGCCTGAGCCGACAGGCTTGCGTGGGGCCCCGGATCAAGTCCGGGGCGACGAAAAGGGTATTGGGCTATTCATCGTCACCCCGGACTTGATCCGGGGTCCCGCTTTCTCTGCTTTACCAGCCGCCGCCGAGCGCCAGGAACAGGTTGACCTGGTCGTTGGCCAGTTCCACGCGCGAATTGAGCACGGCGGCTTCGGCGCCGATCACGCCCTGGCGGCCACCAATGTCGCTGGTGATGGCAGCGCGGCCGGCCTCGCGCAGGCGGCGGGCTTGGTCGGACGCGGTGCGGGCAGAGGCCAGCGCTTCATCCAGCGCGGCATGGCGATCATGGTTTTCGGCATAGGTGGCGAGTGCCGTTTCGGTTTCGCGCAAGGCGCCGAGCACCACGCCATCGAAATGCGCGAGCGCGGCATCGGCACTGGCATCGGCGGCCTTGACCCGCGCGCGGGCGCCGGCGCCAGGGATCGACCAGTGCAGCAGCCCGCCGATCGACCAGCGATTGGCTGCCGGCAGCCCCAGATCCTTGACGAAACCGGTGGAACCAGCGGACAGGCCGATGCCGATCGAGGGATAGAGATCGGCCGTGGCCACGCCGATGCGCGCAGTGGCCCCGGCCAGTTGCCGCTCTGCCGCGCGCACATCGGGGCGGCGGCGCAGCAGGGCCGCGCCATCGCCCACCGGCAGCGGCGTTTTCATCTCGGGCACGCTGCGGCAGCTTTCCGCCTCGCGCGGGTAATCGGCCGGCACTTTGCCGGTCAGCGCGGCCAGGCGATAGAGCGCGGCCCGCGCGGCGGCGCGATAGATGGGCAGAGCGGCCTGCGCCTGGGCCAGGCGGCCTTGCGCGGCGGTAACATCGGGAGCGGCGCTGCGCCCGGCCGAGACCAGGCGGCGGTTGATATCGACCAGATGCCCTTGCAGGGTGATCGCGCGCTGCGCCAGGTCTTCGGCGGCGTGGGCGGCACACACGCCGACATAGGCCCGCGCCACATCGGCCGCGACGGTGACCTTGACCGCATCCTGCGTGGCGGCGATCGCTTCCTCATCGGCACGGGCGGCCTCAATCTGGCGGCGGATGCGGCCGAACAGATCGATCTGATAGCTCATTTCCGCGCCCACATCGCCGATATCGGCAACCGGCAGCTGCTCGTTCTGCAGATAGGACTGCCCCGACAGGCGCGCGTGCTGCGCCCCGGCCGAAACCCCGAAATCCACTTCCTTGCCACCTTCGGCCACAGCCGTAACGGCGCGCGCGCGGGCTAGGTTGGCAGCGGCCACGCGCAGATCGGTATTGGCGGCCAGCGCCTGTTCTTCCAGCCCATCGAGCACGGGATCATCATAGAGATGCCACCAGCGCGCCGGCAGCTGATCGGCCGTGGTCAGCGCGGCGGGGGCAGACTGGAATGCGCCCTGTGCCGCCGGGCGGGTGATCGCTGCATCCTTGGGCACATGGTAATCGGGGCCAACCGCCTTGCAGCCGGCCAGTGCCAGCATGGCCGAACCGATCAGGAAAAGGCGCTTCACCGGGCGTTCTCCTGCTTGTCGGGCGCGAGGGTGACCGAGGCGGTGCGCCCGGCGATCAGCGCGACATTGGCCGGGCGTTCATCCAGGGCGATGCGCACCGGCACGCGCTGGGGCAGGCGCACCCAGGAAAAGCTGGGGTTGATCGAGGGCAGCATCGAGGCGCTGCCAGTGCGATCGTGATCCTCGATCGCCATCGCGATCGAGGTGACATGGCCCTTGAGCAGGCGATCCTCACCCATCAGGCGCACGGTGGCGCGCTGACCAACGTGGACATGGGCCAGCTTGGTTTCCTCGAAATAGCCCTCGATGCGCAGCGAGCTGTTGTCGACCAGCGCCATCACCGCCTTGCCCGGCGCGACATAGTTGCCCGGGCGCAGCGTCTGGTCGGAAATCGTGCCATCGACCGGCGCGCGCACGGTGGCGCGATCGAGGTTGAGCCGGGCCATCTCGCGCTGGCTTTGCGCGGTTTCCAGCATGACCTGGGCAGCGGCGACCTGGGCCTGGGCATCGGCCACCTTGGTCTCGCTCTGCTGCGTCACTTCCAGCGGCACCAGATCACCCAAGCCACGGTTGCGCGCCGCCTCGCGCTGCGCCTCGGCCAGGGCGACGCGGGCGCGGGTGATCCCGGTGCGGGCCTGGGCGATGGCATCGTCGGCCTGGCGCACGGCCAGGGCATAGCGCGCGGTATCGATCTGGAACAGCACGTCACCCTTGTGCACCGGCTGGTCGTTGACCACGGCGACCTGGGTGACCAGGCCCTGCACATCGGGTGCCACCTGCACCACATCGGCGCGCACGCGGCCATCGCGCGTCCACGGGTCGGCCTGGTAATGCAGCCACAGCGAACGCGCGCCGATGGCCGCGACGATGACGATGGCGCCGGTCACGCCGATCTGGACGGTCTTGCGAAAGGTGGGGGAAGCGAGCAGCGACATCAGAGCCATCCATTGATCAACTGGGGAAAGCGCACGAGCAGCGCCCAGAATGCCACGAACATGGCAGTATCGAACAAGACCGGGTGCCAGACCCAGCGATAGAAACGCAGCGCCACCAGCACGCGGTGCACGATCAGCGCCAGGATCAGCGCGACCGTGGCGGTGACCGGCGCCGAAGCCACGAAGACTTCGCCGAACATGTATTCGGAAAAAGCAGGCGTCGGCGGGTTCATGCCAGTGGCTCCACCACGGCGGGGGCTGCTGCCAGGGGCAGGACCGGGCCGGGGCTATTGGGGAAAAGATTGCGGCGCAGGGCGATCAGCGCGGCGATGGCATGGGGCGCATCGGGCGCATCGGGGTGGCCAAAGGGCAGCGGCGGCGGACGCACCGGGCCGCCTTCCTTGAGAATCAGGCGCAGCGCGCGATCGATGCGGTGCTGCAGCCGGGCGTCGGCCGGGGGCGGGGCATCGGGGCGCCAGGCACGGAAATAGCGGGCCGCCTCGCGCAGCAGGCTGGCCAGCGCGCGCTGCTGGCGCAGCGGCGCGGCGGCGCGAGCGTGCTGGATCGCCACCAGGTTGATCGCCAGGCGTACCTCGCGCAGCGCGGCCTGCGCCGCCAGCGAGCCGGCGGGATCAGCGCCCAGGCGCTGCGTCAGCAGGGCGGTCTGGTCGATCACCCGGCCCAGCGCCACGGCCGGATCGGGCGGCGTGGCGGTGGTCGACAGCCGCACCAGATCGCGTTGCAGCGCGCGCAGCAGGCGGGCGATCGCCACGTCGGTACCCAGGTTGCGCAGGCCGGCGGTGAACCCTGCGGCCAGGACCACGGCCAGGACCTGGCCGATGTTGCTGTTCACAAAGCGTTCGAAATCGGGGTGGAAGCTTTCCTGGATGGCCAGCGCGCTGCAGAACCCCATGGCCATGGCAGTGGCCTGGCCACCCAGGCGCGGATGGGGAATGAACGCGGCGATTGCCAGCAGGGTGGGCGCCATGACCAGTGCCAGCGCCGTGAAATCGTGCACATAGGGCAGCACTTCGAACAGGTAGATGCCCGCCAGCGGCACGCCCGCGCAGATCGCCACGCCAAAGCGCAGGATGACCGGGATGGGATTGTCCATCGCGGCAAACAGGCAGCAGAACACCGCCGTCATCGCCGCCGCGCCCGCGCCATCTGCCCAGCCGGAATAGATCCACAGCGCGCAGCAGGCGATCACGGCCACTGACGCGGCGATGCCCGCCATCAAGGCATGGCCCAGATCCTGGTGCAGGCGCAGCGCGGCGCGCGGGCTGCGCAACGAGGCGGGCAGCGGCTGGCGTGGATCACGCAGGTGGTCGAGCGCCTGGCGGCAATCGGCCAGCAGCGTCACCACCTGGGCCAGGCGCACGCGATAGCTGGTTGCCAGCAGATCGTGCCAGGATTGCGGGCGTATGCTTTCGGGCACGGCGATCGCCGGGCGATCGAGCGCGGGGCAACCCGCCGCGATCCAGGCGCGGGTGGCGGCCTGGGCGCTTTCCAGATCGGGATCGGCGCAGGCATCTTCGGTGGCGATGGCGCTGCGCCGGTCCGACAGGCCCGAGAGCAGCGGCAGCAGCACGAGCATGCGTTCGAGCAGCGCGCGCAGCGTGCCGGTCATCTCGCGCCAGTGCGAGGTATCATAGGGCACGTGAATGGCCATCAGCGCGCAATCGACCACATCGACGGCCAGTTGCTGCTGTTCGCGCGGGGCACGGCGCGGGGCGCCGCCATCATCGGCGCTGCGCACGCAATCGGCGAGCCAGGCTTCGGCATCGCCCAGCCAGCGTTCCAGCCGCGCACCCAGCGGCGCGGCCACCGATTGCGGCAGGAACAGGCTGTGGGTGAGGGTGGCGGCAACGATCCCCAGCGTGATTTCGGTAACGCGCGCGACTGCCGTATCGAACACGGCATAGGGCTGGTTGACCGAAGGAAAGGCGATGATCGCCGCGGTATAGCCGGCGAGCATCAGGGTATAGGACCGTGCCGAGCGATCGAGCAGCGACACGGTGAGACAGCCCCCCACCCACAGCGCCAGCACGGTGGAGAGGATCATCGGCGTATCGACTAGCACCGGCACCACGGCCACGGCAAAGACCGCGCCGACAAACGTGCCGATCACGCGGTAGATCGCCTTGGAGCGGGTGGCCCCGGCCAGCGGATTGGAGACGATGAACGCGGTGGTCATCGCCCAGAACGGGAACGGCAGCCCGACCCACAGCCCGATCCACAGCGCCAGGAACCCCGCTGCCACGGTCTTGGCCGAGAACAGCAGGGGTTGCACCCAGGCTTTGGGAAACGGAAACATGGGATCGGGCTGCTTTCGTTCAGGCCGCTTGCAACTGGCGCAGCAGGATGCGCGCCACCGCTTCAGAGCTGGCCGGGTTCTGCCCGGTTACCAGGTTGCCGTCTTCCAGCGTGAACACGCCCCAATCCGGGCCCTTGCGATAGTCGCCGCCCTGCGCCTTGAATTCATCCTCGATCAGGAAAGGCACGACCTGGGTCAGGCCCACGGCCTCTTCCTCGCTGTTGGAAAAGCCGGTGACGGGGCGGCCGGCCACGATCGGGCGGCCATCGGCGCCCTTGACGTGGCGCAGCGCGCCGGGGGCGTGGCAGACCAGGCCGAGCGGCTTGCCGGCGCGATCGAAGGCTTCGATCAGGGCGATGGACACCGGGCTTTCCGCCAGATCCCACAGCGGGCCGTGGCCGCCGGGATAGAACACTGCGTCAAAGCCGGCGGCATCGAAATCGGCCAGCGGCGTGGTGTGGGCCAGCGCCTGCTGCGCGGCAGTATCGGCGCGGAAACGCTCGGTGGCAGGCGTCTGGGCATCGGGTTCATCGCTGCGCGGATCGAGCGGGGGCTGCCCGCCGGCGGGCGAGGCCAGGACGATATCGGCCCCGGCATCCTTGAACACGTAATAGGGCGCGGCAAACTCTTCCAGCCAGAAGCCGGTCTTGTGGCCAGTATTGCCAAGTTCGTCGTGCGAGGTCAGGACCATAAGAATCTTCATGGATTTGCTCCAGAGCGGCTGGCCGATCGAGGCGATCATGCCAGCGAAAGATGGACAGGGACATTCCCCATGATCGCCCGGCTATAAGGGCAGGCCCCATGGGCGGCCTCCATCAACGCACGAGCGCGTTTTGGATCCATGCCGGGCAAGGATACCGCCAGCGTGATGCCCAAGCCAAAGCCGCCTTCGGGGCGGGGCGCAAGGCCCACCGTGGCGGTAACCCTGGCATCGCCGGGAAGCGGCGGATGATTCTGATTCTTCAGCGTTTTCATCGTGCTGAGGAAACACGCGGCATAGCCTGCGGCAAACAGCTGTTCGGGATTGTTGCCATGGCCACGGCCGCCCAGTTCGGCGGGAAGATCAAGCCAGGCATGCAGCGTGCCATCGCTGGTCGCAACCTGGCCTTCGCGGCCACCATGCGCGCTGGCGCTGGCCTGATAGAGGCAATCGGTGAGCATGGACGGGTCTCTCAAGCGGCAGAACCGGGGCATTGGCCGTTGGCACAGGGCATCTAGGCGCGAACGCGACGACGCGCCAAGAAGCGTTGTAGCCAACATCCATAAAATTCCTTATGGATTGCGCCATGTCGCTCAACCGCCTGCGCGCCTTTGTCGAAGTCTATCGCCAGCGCTCGTTCACCACGGCTGCGCGCAACCTGGGATTGACCCAGCCGGCCATTTCCCAGCAGATCGCCAGCCTGGAAGAGACCATCGGCCGGCCGCTGTTCGAACGGCACGGGCGCGGGGTGGTGCCCACTGGCACAGCCGATGAGCTGGCATCGGACATTGGAGACCGGCTGGACCAGGCCGAGGCGGCGCTGGCGCAGGCCCGCGCGCGATCGGCCTTGCTGGCGGGATCGATCCAGATCGTCGGGCATCCCGATTTCCTGTCGGAAGTGGTGGCGCCGCAGTTGGGCACGCTGCTGGAAAGCGGCATTCGCGTGCGCCTGCATGGGGGCACGCGGGGCGAGATCGAGCGCATGCTGATCCATGGCGAGGCAGACCTGGGCGTTTCGGGCTTTCCCGCCGCCGACCGCCGCCTGCGCGGGGAGCATTTGCGCGACGAGGCGACCCGCGCGGTGGCAGCGCCTGCCGTGGTGGCACGGCTGCGTGCGGCGCTGGCCGCGGGGACCGATCTTGCCACGTTCCTGGCCGGGCTGCCGCTGCTGTCCTACGGCCTCGATTACCCGCTGATCGACAACTGGCTGCGCCACAATGGCCTGAACCCCGAACTGACCACGCCGGCGATGGTCGGGCTGGACGTGCGCAGCCTGCGCGGCCTGCTGATGGGCGGGCACGGCTGGACGGTCCTGCCCGAATATCTGTGCCGCGCGCATCTCGAAGCCGGCGACCTTGCCGATATTCCAGGCACCGCCGCCGGGCAGGATCACCTGAGCTATCACCTGCTGTGGTCGCCCGCCGCGCTGCGCCAGCCGCGCGTGGCCCACGTGCGCCATGCGCTGATCTGGCGGCTTTACCAGCAATAGGCGCTTGTCATCGCGGGTGATTGCGCCATGATGCTGCGATCACAGCGGTCATGGCGGGGGCACCATGTTGACGATCCACAGCGACGACCATCGCCTGCATCACGGCGCGGGCGAATTCTATCGCGGGCGGATCGTGCCCTGCTTTGAAATGCCGGCGCGGGTGGAGCAGATCCTGGCCAGCGTGGCCGGGCGCGGGCTGGGTCCGGTGGTGGCGCCGGTGCGGCACGGGCGCGCGCCGGTGGAGCGGGTGCACGCGGCCGACTATGTCAATTTCCTGGCCAGCGCCTGGGACGAATGGTGCGCGCTGGGCGAAACCGGCGATGCCTTGCCCTATGCCTGGCCGGCGCGTGACCTGCGCGCAGACCGCGTGCCCGATCACATCGATGGCAAGCTGGGGTTCTACAGCATCGATGCCGCCGTGCCGATCACGGCTGGCACGTGGGCGGCGGTTCAGGCCAGCGCAGACTGCGCGCTCACCGGCGCGGCGGCGGTCTTGGGTGGAGAGCGCGCCGCCTTTGCCCTGTGCCGCCCGCCCGGCCACCACGCGGGCCCGCGCGCGATGGGCGGCTTTTGCTATCTCAACAATGCCGCGATCGCGGCGCAGGCGATGCGCGATGCCGGGGTGGCCAAAGTGGCGGTGCTCGATGTCGACTATCACCATGGCAACGGCACGCAGGCGATCTTCTATGACCGCGCCGATGTGTTTTTTGCTTCGCTCCACGGCGATCCGGCCGTGGAATACCCGTTCTTTGCCGGCTTTGCCGATGAAACCGGCAGCGGCGCCGGGCAGGGGTGCACTCTCAACCTGCCATTGCCCTGGGGCACGGCGGCCGGGGCCTATCTGGCCGCGCTCGATACAGGCTGCGCGGCCATCGCGGCATTCGGCGCGCAGGCGCTGGTGGTGTCGCTGGGGGTCGATACCTTTGCCGGCGATCCGATCAGCCATTTCAAGCTGGAGAGCGCCGATTTCACGCGCATCGGCGCGCGGGTGGCGGCGCTGGGCCTGCCTACGCTGTTCGTGATGGAAGGCGGCTATGCCGTGGGCGACATCGGCACCAACGTGGCCAATGTGCTGGAAGGCTTTGCCCATGGCTGATGGGGCCGGCACGGGAACTGGGCTGCAGGGCCGATTGGGGTTCTGGCACCTCATCGGCTATGGCCTGGCGCTGATTGCGCCATCGGCGCCGCTCAACACGCTGGGCGTGGTCTGGGGCAAGGCCCACGGGCTGATCGCGCTGTCCTATCTCTTGGGCGGGCTGTGCATGGCGTTCACCGCCACCAGCTATGCCGTGATGGTGCGCGAGGTGCGCAACGCAGGATCGCTCTATGGCTTTGCCCGCGCCGCGCTGGGGCCGTTTGCCGGATTCATGGGCGGCTGGATGATCCTGCTCGATTACCTGCTCATCCCCTCGCTGGTCTATGTGATCATGGCCGTGGCGCTGGGCCAGTTGATGCCGGATGTCGACCGCGCGGTGTGGATCGTGGCGCTGCTGGCATTCACTACCGCGGTCAACTGGTTCGGCATTCGCTCGACCAGCGTGTTCAATGCGGTGAGCGTCATCAGCCAGATTGCCATCACCGTCCTGTTGGTGAGCGCGGGGATTGTCTTCCTGGGGCCGGAGCAGGCGTTTTCGCCGGCACCGGTCTGGGCCGATCCGCTGCCCTGGCGCGGGGTGCTGGCCGGCACATCGGTCTGTGTGCTGAGCTTCCTGGGCTTTGATGCGGTATCGACCCTGGCGGAAGATACCGCCGACCGCAGCGGGCGCACGCTGGGCCGGGCGATATTGGCGGTGCTGGCGCTGGCCACGGTGTTTTTCGGCCTTTCCACCTGGGTTCTGGGCAATGCCATGGTCGGGCGGCACTTTGCCAGCCTGGAGGCGGCCCATTACGATGTGGCGGGCATGCTGCTGGGTGGCTGGGCCAGGCCGGCGCTGGCCTGGTTCACTGCGCTGATGGTGGGCTTTACCAATGCCCTGCCGATGCAGGTGGGCGTGGCGCGCGTGCTCTATGCCATGGGGCGCGATGGCCAGGTGCCCGGCGCCTTTGCCCGGCTGCACCCGCGCCACAACACGCCCTGGGTGGCGATGCTGGCCACGACGGGCCTGTCGCTGGTGGTGGCGCTGGCGTTTCGCGACGCGCTGGATTTCCTGGCGACGCTGGTCAACTTTGGCGCGCTGACCGGGTTTGCCCTGCTGCACGTGTGCGTCTTCGTGCATTTCCGCAAGTCGGCGCGGCGCAACCTGGCGCTCCACGTGGTGTCGCCCGTGGTCGGTCTGGCGGTAATCGCCGCGATCCTTACGGGCATGGGCGCCTGGGCGCTGCTGCTCGGCTGCGGCTGGCTGATCTTGGGGCTGGCCTGGTGGCAAGGGGCAGCGCGCCATGCGCCGCCCCCGGCCAGCGATCTGGCCTATTCGGTATAGGCCTTGCGCAGCGCGGCGATATCGGCGGCGCTGACACCGGCCACCTTGTCCAGATACCCTTCGACCGAGCCATAGCGCGTGTCGATCTCGTCCAGCGCGCTGGCGAGGAACGTGCGGCCATCGGGATCGTGCAGCGGTTGCGGCCGGGCCATCGCCGGGTTGGCCTGATAGCCGGCAAACAGCCGGGCGACCGGATCGCTGGCGGCGGTGGCCGCGTCGATGCGGGGCATTTCCCATTCTGGGCGGCGCAGCGCGGTAGACAGGTCATAGTCCTGAAGGATCACCGCGCGCGGCGTGCCCAGCGCCGAGAGGATCAGCGCGGTCATGAACCCGGTGCGATCCTGCCCCGCCGAGCAATTGTATTCGATCGGGCCGTCATGGGCCTTGAGCCGGTCGAACACCAGGCGCACCTGCGGCGCCAGCAGGGTGGGGAACTGGCGATAGAGCGCCCCGCCATTGCCGGTGACCTTGCCGTGGTTGCCGGCAAACAGCGCCATCATCGAATAGGGCACCGCATCTTGGTGGATCTGGTCCGCCAGGCGGGTGGGCGCCAGGCGGCGTTCCTCGTCAGAGCGCAGGTCCACCATCGTGGTCAGGCCGAGGCCACGCACCATGGCGATATCGGCCGGCGATAGCAGCGGCGTGGCGCCCGACCGATAGATCAGGCCCCAGCGCACCGTCTTGCCATCGGCAGCCGGATAGCCACCCAGATCGCGAAAGTTCGATCCCTGTGCCAGGGGCAGCATGCGTTCGGCCACCGTGGTGACGCGACCATCGGACCGGTCGCGCAGCAGCACGTAGGGGCGCGGCGTGGCTGCGGCCCACACCTTCGCATGGCCGCTGCGCACCGCGCGCGCCACGGGCCGGGCGTTGGCCAGCGGAGCATCGGGGCGGGTCGCCAGATAGACATCGACCGGACCGCTGGCCTGCCAATCGACCAGCAGGGTGGCGGTATCGGTGCGACTGGCGATGGCATCGTGGGCGCGCGCCAGTGTCTGCGGGGCGAGCGCCGGGCTGGCCGCCAGGACCAGCCCGAGAGCCCAGACGCCAAGATGGGTGCGGCGCATCAGAACCGCACCTGTGCTTCCACGCCCCAGGTGCGCGCTTCGTTGAAGAAGCCATAGGTACCGACCAGCGCGCTCGCCGCCTTGTAGAACATATGCTGTTCGTTGAAGATGTTGCGGCCCCAGACCGAGACCTGCATCTTGGCGCCGTTTTCGCCCAGGGCAATGTCAGCCAGGCCGATGCGGCCATTGAACGTCACGCTGGCATCGCCCTTGGGCTGGGCCAGGGTAACGGCGCCCGTGGCGGTATTGAAGCCGGGATCGACGTAGTTGGCGTAGAACCCGCTGTCATAGTTGGCATCGAGATGCAGGCGCAGTTCAGCTGCAGCCACCGGCAGGGTGACGTCCACCGTGCCACTGGCGGCATGCTTGGGCGTATAGACCTGATAGATCGGGATCGGGGTGGTGATGATCACCCCGTTGGCCTGCGGAAACGGGTTCGATGTATTGGGAATCTTGACGCTGGTATAGGCATAGCTGGCGCCCAGCGTCAGCTGCGGGATGGGCTTGACCGTGAAATCAGCCTCGATCCCCTTGAGGCGGCCGGTGCCCGGCGCATTGTGGGTTTCGGTGGTGGTGCGGGTGGTGTTGAGCAGGTTGCCCTGGGCATCATACTGCAGATAGTTGGCGCTGAAATCGAGCTGGATGTTCTTGTAGGTGCCGGTGTAGGCGGCCACGTTGAAGCGGGCGCGCTTGTCCCAGAATTCGGTCTTGGCGCCCAGTTCGAACATCGAGACGGTTTCGGGATTGAACGGGGCATAGGTGAGCGAGCGGGAGTTGGCCCCGCCCGATTTGTAGCCCGTGCTCCACTTGCCATAGAGATGCACGTCTTCGCTGGCGTCGATCGCCAGGTTGATCATCGGATCGACGCGCGACCAGCTGGCGTCGAGCAGGCGCAGCGCGGTGACGCCGTTGACCGAAGGCGTGGCGCCGTTGACGGTGAACAGCGAACCTTCCTTCTTGTCGTGCGTCCAGCGCGCGCCCAACGTCAGGTGAAAGATGTCGCCGGCGAGATCGGGGGTATAGGTGCCCTGGCCGAACACGCCCACGCTGGTGGTGGTGACGTGGCTGGCGCGGTCGATGGTAATGCCATCATAGCTGACATAGGGGATCACCGTGGTGGCGCTGCCGGCGGCATCGGAGAGGGCCATGGTGTAGAACGCCTGGGCGTTGTCCTGGACCTTTTCCTGATACCACATCGCGCCGGCCACGAATTTCACGCGGTCATAATCGCCCAGCAGTTGCAGCTCTTCGCTCGCTTGGTTCTGACGGAACTGGGCCAGGCTGTAGCGCGAAAACTTGGCGCCGGTGAAGTTGCCGGTGGCGCTGATCGCGCTGGTCGTGGCCGAGCCATTGTCATACTGCGACTGGGTCAGTTCACGGTATGAGGCGATCGACTTGACCTGAAGGTGCGGGTCGAGGTGCCATTCCAGCAGCAGGCGGTGGCCATGGGTCTTGCCCACGCTGGGCTGCTGCGTCACCCCGACGGCGGCCGCGTCCACGCGGTTGGGTTCGAGCGGATAGGCCACCGGGCGCTTGAGCGTGCCGGCGCTCACCGTCTGGGCATAGAGCGGGCTCGATGCGTCGTATGACGTGTCATAGGCATAGTCGGCGCTGAAATCGGGCGTGGGCGTCCACAGCACTTCGCCGCGCAGGCCGCGCTTGGTGTAGAAGTTGAAATCGGTCTGCCCGGCCAGCGGGTTCTTGACCAGGCCATCGCGGTGCGACACCACGCCATCGATCTTGGCCGCCAGGTTGCCCCACTTGGGCAGATCGACATGCAGTTCGCCCTTGTAGCTGCCATAGTTGCCGGCGCCGACCAGGGCATTGGCGTGGAATTCGCCGCTGGGCTTCTTCGTCACGATGTTGATCGCGCCACCTTCGGTGTTGCGGCCAAACAGCGTGCCTTGCGGGCCTTTGAGCACTTCGATGTTCTCGATGTCATAGAGCGCGGTGCCCAGGCCCTGGGCGCGGCCGAGATAGACGCCGTCGACATAGACGCCCACGCCCTGGTCACGCGCGGGCTGGTTGCTGTCGGACAGCACGCCGATGCCGCGAATGTTCATGATCAGCGCCGAATTGCGCGAATAGAACGGGGCGACGCGCAGGCTGGGCACGCCGCCCGATTGCAGATCGACCAGCGACTGGATGTGGCGATCGGCCAGGGCCTGGGCATTGAGCACCGAGATGGCGATCGGCGTCTTCTGCAGGTCGGTCTTGCGCTTTTGCGCGGTGACGACGATCTGATCTAGCGTGCTGGTCAGCGTGGGGTCTGCCACGGGGGCAGGGGCCGGCTCCGGCGCCGGTTCGGCGGCGGCCGCATGCGCTAGGACGGGTAGGGCGGCGCCGGCAAGGCAGAGGGCAAGGGCGCTGGCCGTGCGCAGGGCATGCGGGCGCGCACCACGGCGCGTGGCGTTCTGGATAGGCATGGAATGGTTCCCTCACTGGTGTTGGCGCGGCCAGTACGGTGAGGGAATGTCAGGCAGGTGACGCTCTGTGCCGGTTCGTCACTGCGCTGCAACAAGCCGAAAATTTTTTGCAGTTGCGGGCTTTTGGTCCTGAATCTCGGTCAGGCGTGGCAATCAGGCGCGGGGTTGAAAGGCGATGGTCACCTGTTGCGGGGCGGTGCCATCCAGCGCTGCGGCGCTCGACCCGGTGCCCGTCAGCCCGGGCAGCGCCACGGTGCAGGCTTCCTGCCAGCGGTGCACATCGCAGCGCGCGCTGGCGACGGTATCGCTGGCCGCGCCGGCAAGGCGATAGCGCGCTACAAGCTGACCCTGGCGCACTTTGGCGGTCTGCACGCCATGGCGGATCATCGCCACCACGGCGAGGTGATCGCCATGCTGCACCACGCGCGGCGTCGCCACGACCACGCCGGCCGGCGGCGGCGCCAGGCTGACCACCGGCAGAATTGCTGCCGTCTGGGCCGCCACGGGCAGGGCGCCCGCGCCGAGCAGCAGGGCGGCCAGCGGGAGAAGGGCAGGGTGGGGGCAGCGGGGCAAAGCGTTCATGGCGGGTTCCACGGGGACAGGGGCAATCAGACCATTTCTTCCAAGCCGGACCGGCAGCGGGAGTCAAATTCGCTAACCACGTTGCAAACGCGCTGCACCGTTGCGGGACAGCGCGGCGGGTAATCGTTAGGTTGGATGCTCGTCGGTGTCTTCGTCTGCCCAGATCACGTGGGAATCGATTTCCAGCTTGATCAGGCTGCGGATTGCGGCGCTGCGCGCGGCCACTTCCAGGCGCGCCGCCTCGTGCGCCTGGCGGCGGGCGAGCAGGGCGTCGGCCAGGTCGATCGCACCCAGTTGCTGCCCGCGCGCGGTGCGCGTGGCGGCCTGCGCGGTGGAACGGGCCGATGCCGCGATGCCTTCCCACGCGCTGCGCCGGCCGCGCGCATTGGCGAGGTCACCATCGGCCATGGCTTCCACTTCGCGGCGCACATTGGCAAGGTCGAGCAGGCCGGCACTGGCCTGGGCGCCGGCTTCCTCGGCCAGGGCCTTGCGATAGCCACCACCCAGCGGGATCTGCAGCACCAGGCCGCCGCCGCGCTCCATCCCGCCGCGTTCGCTGAAGGCGCGAAAGCCCACGCTGGGATCGGCAGTGCGATCGCGCTCTGCCCGCCGCGCCAGGGTTCCCAGCCGCGCCGCCTCGCGATCGGCCGCGCCGATTTCGTGGCTGCGGGCGATGACCAGATCGCGCAGCGTGGCAAGGTCGTTGGCGGGCGTGGGCACCTCGCCCAGCGCGGGTGGCTGATCGGGCAGGGGCAGGTCGGGAAAGTTGGCAGCCAGCAGCGCGCGCGCCTCGTTCATGTCGGCCGCGCTCATCGCGGCGGTGCCCTGTGCCTGGTCGCGCGCGGCGCGGGCCTGGTCCACATCGAGCGCGGCGGCATCGCGCAACTGCTGGCGGCGGGTGACCGCAGCCAGGGCTTCATCGAGCACGGCGACATTGGCGAGATCGACGCGGTGCAACTCGCCCGCGGTCAGCCAGTCGAACCATAGCTGCGAGAGCAGCAGCGCGGCCTGGTGGCGGCTGTCTTCCATGCGGTTGTGCGCCACGTCCACGCCCAGCACCCCGGCCTCGCGATCGAGCGCAGCCTTGCCGGGCAGGCGGATGGGGCGCAGCACCTGGGTATCGAATTCGGCATAGCGGCGCTCGTTGGTAACGTCGCGCGTCTGGATCGTGCCGGTCACCAGCACTTCGTGGGTGCCCTTGGCCAGCGCGCTGGCCACCGCGCGGGCGGCGGAAACGCGCTGCCCGGCGGCCGAAACCGTGGGGTGGTTGTCCAGCGCGGCCACCACCACCGCTTCGGGCGGCAGGTTGGCCGGCGGCACTTCGGGCAGCGGCGCAGCCCAGGCCACAGTCGGCAGCATGACCGCTGGCAGCAGGGCGGCGGTGAGGAGAAGGCAAGCCAAGCGGCGCATCAGGCAATCCTGCCGTGGGAATGGAGGGGGACTGCATGCCAGCGCACCGGGGCGCGGCAGCGGGCAGCGCGCGCGGCATCGACCACGGCGGCGCAGCGGTCTTGCGCCACGATCAGCGTCAGCGCGGCGCGGCGCAGCAGGCCTTCGACCTGCTCGCCCGTGCCGGCGTCGGCATAATCGTGGCCCAGCACCATTTCGTCGGTGCGGTGCACTGGGGCTGCGGCGGCATCGCGCAGCGCCAGCGCCAGGCCTTCGGCATCGCTGCGCGCGCAGTGGAAGGTGAGCAGCAGATCAGCCATGGTGCGCCTCTGTCGGGAGGTCGGTCTGGTTGTCACGCTCGGCTGCGCTTTCGCCGAAGCGGGCAAACAGGATCGGTAGCAGCACCAGCGTGAGCAGAGTGGAGGTGACCAACCCGCCGATCACCACGATGGCCAGAGGTCGCTGGATTTCCGAGCCGGGCCCGCTGGAAAACAGCAGCGGCACCAGCCCGAAAGCGGTGATGCTGGCAGTCATCAGCACGGGGCGCAGGCGCCGTTCCGCGCCCTGCCGCACCACCTCTGCCATGGGCAGGCCTTCCTCGCGCAGCTGGCGGAAATAGGCGACCAGCACCAGCCCGTTGAGCACGGCAATGCCAAGCAGCGCGATGAACCCGACCGAGGCCGGCACCGAGAGATATTCCCCCGAGAGCCACAGCGACACGATGCCGCCGACCATGGCAAAGGGAATGTTCGCGAGGATCAGCCCCGAAGCGCGCAGCGAGCGCAGCGTGGCCAGCAGCACGCCAAAGATCAGCAGTAGCGCCATGGGAATGACCAGCATCAGCCGCGCGGCGGCGCGCTGCTGGTTTTCGAACTGGCCGCCCCATTGGATGCGATAGCCTGCCGGCAGCGGCACGGCTCGCGCCACTTGCGCCTTGGCATCCTCGACATAGCCGACCAGATCGCGCCCCGAGACGAACGCCTGGACCAGGGCAAAGCGTGAGGCATTTTCATGGTCGAGCTTGACCGGCCCGGCCGTGCGCGAGACGTGTGCCATATCGGCGACGCGCGCCACGCTGCCCGATGGGGTAACCATCTGCATGTCGGCAAAGCGGGTGGGATCGCTGCGCAAGCTGTCATCGCCACGGATCACGATCGGCACGCGCCGCTGCCCTTCGGCGACGATGCCGGCGGGCATCCCTTCCACCCCGGCACGCAGAGTGTCTTCCAGCTGATCGACCGGCATGCCCAGCCGCCCGGCGGCGACGCGATCGATGTTCAATTGCAGGTAATCAACATTGTCGTTGGCCACGGTCAGCACTTCGGTGGCGCCACGCACACCCTTGAGCGTTGCCTGGATACGCGTGGCCAGGTCGGCCAGCACGCGGGTGTCTGGCCCGAAGATCTTCACCGCCAGATCGCCGCGCGCGCCGGTGAGCATTTCGGACACGCGCATTTCGATGGGCTGGGTGAAGGTGGTCTGCACGCCGGGCAGGCCCTCGGTCGCCTTGCGCAGTTCCTCGACCACGAAATCCTTGTTGCCGCGCCATTCGGACTGCGGCTTGAGCACCACGAAGCTGTCGGTTTCATTGAGGCCCATGGGATCGAGGCCGATCTCGTCAGAGCCGGTGCGGGCGATCACGTCGGCCACTTCGGGCACGGTCTTGAGCGCGCGTTGCACTGCCATGTCGATCTGCGTCGATTGCGCCAGGTTGATCGTGGGCAGCTTGGTCAGCTGCACGATGACCGAGCCTTCATCCATCGTCGGCATGAAGGTCTTGCCCACCGCGCCATAGGCCAGCACTGCCACGGCGAGGCCACCGGCAGATAGGGCATAGACCAGACCCTTGCGGGCAAAGGCACCATCGAGCAGGCGGCGATAGCGTGGGGCCAGCCAGCGCATGATCCACGGCTCGCCATGGTGGCCCTGGCCCAGGCCGAACGAGGCCAGCACCGGCACCAGGGTGAGCGCCAGCAGCAGCGAGCCGACCAGCGCGAACACGATGGTCAGCGCCACCGGGGCAAACAGCTTGCCTTCCAGTCCCTGGAGCGAGAGCAGCGGCAGGAACACCAGGGCAATGATCACGATCCCGGCCGAGACCGGCACGATCACGTCGGCCGTGGCGCGGAACACCTGGTTGAGCCGGGGCAGGCTGTCATTCTTGGCCTGGCCGAGCCGCTCCACCACGTTTTCCACCACCACCACTGCGCCATCGACCAGCATGCCGATGGCGATTGCCAGGCCCCCCAGGCTCATCAGGTTGGCCGAGAGCCCGAACAGGTGCATGAGCAGGAACGTGATCAGCGCGGCCATCGGCAGCGTGGTCGCCACGATCGCCGCCGCGCGCCAATCGCCCAGGAACAGCACCAGCAGCACGATCACCAGGATCGTCGCCTCGACCAGCGCTTCTTCCACAGTGAACACTGCGCGGCTGACCAGGTCAGAGCGATCGTAGAACGTGTGGATGGTAGTGCCGGCGGGCAGGGCGTGTTGCAGTTCAGCCAGCCGGGTCTTCACCCCCGAAACCACCTTTTGCGCGTCGGCCCCGCGCAGGGCGATCACCAGCCCTTCGACCGTCTCTGCCTTGCCCCCGCGCGACACCGCGCCATAGCGGGTAAGGCTGCCGGTGCCGACTTGCGCCACATCGCCCAGACGCAGCACGCGCCCTTGCGGATTGGCGATGACCAGCGCGGCCAGGTCAGCCTCGGTCTGGATCGCGCCGACGGTGCGCACGATCAGCGCTTCCTCGCCGGTGACCAGGCGACCGGCGCCATCGTTGCGGTTGCCGCTTTCGATCGCCGCCTTGATCTGCGCGATCGACAGGTGCGCGGCGGCCAGCGCGGTGGGATCGGGGCGCACCTCGAACGTGCGGACAAAGCCGCCCAGCGCATTGACATCGGCCACGCCGGGCACGGTGCGCAGCGCGGGGCGGATCGTCCAGTCGAGCAGCTCGCGCTTTTGCTGAAGCGACAGGGGGCCATCGATGGTGAACATCAGCACGTCGGATAGCGGCGTGGAAATCGGCGCCATGCCGCCGCTGACCGAACCGGGCAGATCGGCCATCACGCCTGAAAGCCGCTCGGCCACCTGGTTACGCGCCCAGTAGATGTCGGTCCCGTCGACGAAATCGATCGTCACGTCGGCAATCGCGTATTTCGCGGTAGAGCGCAGCACAGCCTGGCCGGGAATACCCAGCATCTCGGTTTCGATCGGCGTGATCACCCGGCTTTCGACTTCCTCGGGCGTCATGCCCGGTGCCTTGAGGATGATCTTGACCTGGGTTTGCGCGATATTGGGATAGGCATCGACCGGAAGGCCGATGAAGGCCCAGGTGCCCAGGAGCGCCACGGCCAGCGCCAGCCCAAGCACGAGCAGGCGATACGAGAGCGAGAGCGCGACTAGCTTGCGCAGCATGGGGCGGGCCTGCTCAGTTCGCTTCGGCCAGCGCCTTCAAGGCGCTGGTGCCATGAACGACGACGGCCTCGCCGGCGCGCACGCCATCCCTGAGGATGACCTGGCCATCGGCCGCGCCCAGGCGGTGCACGGTGCGGCGCTGATAGCCACGCGGCGTGGCGACAAAGACCACCTCGTCCACGCCGATCGTGGTCACTGCGCCTTCGGGCACGCCAACCGCCCCGCCGCTGGCCGCACCCCACACGGTGATCGAGCCGACGCGCCCGGCCACGATGCCGGGATCGGCGGGCAATTGCGCCTTGAGCGTGGCGGAACGGGTGGCGGGATCGATCGCGTTGCCGACCGCCGTGACCGTGCCGGTCACGCTGCCACTGCCACCGGCCACTGGCAGGCGCACGGTCTGGCCCACGCGTACCTGGCCGATCAGCCGCTCGGGCAACTGGGCGGTTGCTTCATAGCGGCCGGCCGCGTCGATCACGAACGGCGCAGTGGTGCCATCGACCGGCATGCCGGCCTGGATATCGGCCTTGGTCACGCGGCCGGCGATCGGTGCGGTCAGCGTATAAGTGCCGCTGCTGCCGCGCGCGCCGACCAGCGCCAGGATGCGTGCCTTTTCGCTGACGTCGGCGCCGGCCTCGGCGGCCACGGCGCGGGCTTCGTCGGCGCGGGCCCCGGCGATGATGCCTTCGCGGTTCAATTGCGCCAGGCGTGCCGCGCTCGATTGCGCGACCCCGGCGCGGGCATGGGCGCGGGCGAGGTCGGCTGACAGCGTCATCACGTCGCGGCTGGCGACCACGGCCAGGGCCTGGCCCCGCGTTACCGCATCGCCTTCGACCACCAGGGTGCGCAGCACGGTGCCGGGCAGGGTAGCGGCCACGGCCACGCGGGCATTGGCCGGCGGCGCGATCATCGCCGGTAGATCAGCCAGCGGTGCCTGATCGGCCGCGCGGGCCGGTGCGGTGGCAATGCCAAGCGCCGCCGCCTTGGCCGGATCGACCACGAGCAGGCCATTGGCGGCTGGCGCGCTGGCCGGCGTCTGCGCCGTTTGCGACGTGGCCGGGGCAGGCGCCGGCGTAACCCACCAGGCGCCTGCCGCCGCCACAGCCAAGGCGGCCGCGCCGCCCAGAATCGCCCGTTTCAATGCCCTGTTCTGCATGGGGCCCGGTTATCGTCCCGGCCTGACGAAAACCTGACGGGGTAGCGTTTTGGTGGTGTTTTCTCAGGCCTCGTCAGGCAAATGCGCGGGAAAACGCAGGATCAGTGTGCGCGCTTCCGGCGCGGTGGCCAATTCTCCGCCATGGCCGGCCATGATCCGCTCGACGATGCTCAGGCCCAGGCCGGCGCCATCGCGGCTGGCATGATCGGCGCGGGCATGGCGCCGCGCCAGCCGGGCCAGCGCCTCGGGGGCAAGCCCGGGGCCTTCGTCAGCCACGCGCAGACAGCGGCCCGGCCCGGCCGCAACCCGCACCAGGCCGCCTGGCGGGGTAACACGCACGGCGTTTTCGATCAGGTTGCGCAGCGCGGCGGCCACGGCCTCGCGGTGGCCGTGCACGGTAGTCGCCGCCATCTTGGCTGGCTCGTCCAGCGCGATCTCGCGCCCCTGGGTGATGATCTGTGGGGCGAGCGCGGCCACCACGTCTTCGGCCACGCCGGCCAGGGTAAAGCTTTGCGTGGGTTGCGGGGTGGCGGCCTCCGCCTCGATCTGGGCCAGCAGCAGCAGTTGTTCGACCAGGCGCCGCATCGCCCCGATCTCGCGCCGCAGGTGGGCGCGGTCCAGTGGCTCGGGGCTGTCGAGCTGCATCGCCATGATCGCCAGCGGGGTGCGCAGTTCATGGGCAACATCGGCGGCAAAGGCTTCGTGCCGGGCAGCAGCATCGTCCAGCCGGGCGAGCAGCGCGTTGATCGAGGTGACGAAAGGCGCCACTTCCACGGGCAGCTCGGCATGCGGCAGGCGCAGCCCGCGCCGGGCCGGGGCATGGGCGATGCTTTGTGCGGTACGGTCCAGCGGCCTGAGCGCACGGTTGATCACCCAACTGGTCGCCAGCAAGGTTGGCACGATCACCACCAGGATCGGCAGCAGCACGTGATCGCGTATCTCGCGCCAGGCCGCTCTGGTGTTGGCGCCGGTCAGATCCTGCGGCGTGATGTCGTATTCCCAGAACAGCGCAAAGATCAGCGTCGCCACGGCAAACACGCAGATCACCGCCAGCCCGGCCGACAGCCGCAGGCGGATCGAGCCGCGCCCCTGGCCTAGCGCGGCGATCATCCCTGCTCATCCTGCAACAGATAGCCCAGCCCACGAATGGTGTGGAGCATGCTGCCCAGGCCCTTGTCATCCAGCCGGCGGCGCAGGCGCGAGGCAGCGGCATCGACCGCGTTGGGCGAAACCGCATCATCGAAGTTGTAGAGCGCGTTCTCGATCTGGCTGCGCCGCACCACGCTGCCCGCGCCGCGCATCAGCAGTTCGAGCAGATCCGCCTCGCGCCGGGCCAGGTCGAGCCGCTGGCCAGCGACGCTGGCCACGCGGCTGGCGGTGTCAAAGCGCAGCGGCCCCACCTCGATCACCGGATTGGCGCGCGGGCCGGGGCGGCGCAGCAGGGCGCGCAGCCGCGCCGCGATCTCGGCGGTTTCGGCCGGCTTGACCAGGTAATCGTCGGCCCCGGCATCCAGCCCGCCGATGCGATCATCCAGCCCGCTGCGCGCGGTCAGCACCAAGACCGGCAGCGCCAGCCCCTCGGCTCGGCGCCGTTCCAGCCAGGCGCGGCCATCGCCATCGGGCAGGCCCAGATCGAGCAGCAGCGCATCGAACTGCGCGCAGGCGAGCGCGACGTCGGCATCATCCAGACTGGTCGCGCGATCGCAGACGATGCCGGCGCGCGACAGCCCTTCGCCCATCAGCCCCGCCAGCCGCACGTTGTCTTCCACGATCAGCACCCGCATGGCCGGCGTGTTTAGCCATTAGGCGCCGCCAATGCCATGGTCCTGCAACAATTCCCTGCTGGAGCGGGCCGGCAGGGCACATTCCACTCTGCGATTAATCGCGTGGTGCGTATGACCAATTCTTGACGATTCGCCTGCGCAACCTCTAGCGGGCGCGAAGACTTGCTATGCAACCGGAGTGCGTCCCGTTCGCCAAATCGCTGCCTTGCCCTATCGCACCATCGGTGATGGCCTTTCTGCGCCCATCGAAGTGCTCCTCGTCACCTCGCGCGGGACGGGCCGCTGGGTCATACCCAAGGGCAATTTCGGCAAGAGCGAAGCCGCCCATGCCGCCGCCGCCCGCGAGGCGGAGGAGGAGGCCGGTGTGATCGGGGCGATCTGCCCCGCCGCGCTCGGCCGGTTCGAATACCGCAAGACCCTGCGTTCCGGCGCGTCGGTGATGGTCCAGGTCCAGGTTTTCCCCCTGGCCGTGACCGAGGAACTGCCGCACTGGGCCGAAGGGGAACAACGTACCCGCCAATGGTTTTCGCTTGCTGCTGCCGCCGACGCGGTGGACGAGCCAGACCTGCAGGCATTGATTCGCAGCTTCCGGGCCACGGAATTCCGGGCCCTTGCCACCACCGCACCGCTTGTCCGCCGCTTGGGCAGCGTGAAAGAAAGACTGGGCATGTTTCACTGGTTCCAGAACCTGTTGCCGCGCCAGGGCAACTTCTTCGAACTGTTCGAGGCGCACGGCCAAACCCTGATCGCCGGCAGCAATGCCTTGGCGCGCCTGCTTCAGGGCGGGCCGGGCATGGCCGATCACGTGCGCGAGATTGCCGAGCGCGAGCACGATGCCGACGCGATCACCCGTGAAGTGCTGGTGACCGTGCGCCGCACGTTCCTGACGCCGTTCGATCGCGGGGCGATCACCTCGCTGATCAGCGCGATGGACGATTCGATCGACCAGATGCACCAGACCTCCAACGCGATCTCGCTCTATGAAGTGACCGCGTTCGAGCAGGAAATGGCCGACATGGCCGCGATTATCGTGGAATGCGCGCGCGTGATTGCCGAGGCGCTGCCGCTGCTGCGCTCGATCCACGCCAATGCCGCCCGCCTGCATGAGTTGACCGAGCGACTGGTGCGCCTGGAAGGCAAGGCTGACGAGATCCACGACGCCGGCCTGTCCAAGGCGTTCAAGGCCCACGGCCAGACCGCGCCGATGCAGTTCTTCGTCGCCCGCGAAATCTACAGCCACCTTGAACGCGTGGTCGACCGCTTCGAGGATGTCGCCAACGAGATCGACGGCCTGGTCATCGATCACGCCTAAGGAGCCGGGTTCATGAACCATGTGGCCGTGGCGCTGCCCCTGATCATCGCACTGGTGATCATGGCCTTGGCGTTCGATTTCATCAACGGACTGCACGACGCGGCAAATTCGATTGCCACGGTGGTGTCCACGCGCTTGCTCACGCCGGTGCAGGCCGTGCTGTTTGCCGCGTTCTTCAACTTCGCCGCCTATTTCACCTTCGGCCTGAAAGTGGCCGAAACGGTGGGCAAGGGCATCATCGACAAGGACGTGATCACCCCGCAGGTGATCTTTGGCGCTCTGGTCGGCGCGATGACCTGGAACGTCATCACCTGGTGGCGCGGCATCCCCTCCTCGTCCAGCCACGCGCTGATCGGCGGGTTGCTGGGCGCGGGCACGATGCATGCCGGCACCAGCGCGATCGTGTGGAAAGGGGTGACCTCCACCACCTCGGCGATCGTGCTCTCGCCAGTGGTTGGCCTGGTCGTCTCGATGGTGCTGATGCTGCTGTCGTCTTGGCTGTTCGCCAAGGCCTCGGCGCGCACGGCGGAAAGCTCGTTTAAGAAGCTGCACCTCATTTCTGCGGCGGCCTATTCGATCGGCCACGGTGCCAACGACGCGCAAAAGACGATGGGGATCATCGCCGTGCTGCTCTATTCGCAGGGCATGCTGGGCGGCACGTTCCACGTACCCGGCTGGGTGGTGATCTCTTGCTACATCGCCATGGGCCTGGGCACGCTGTCGGGCGGGTGGAAGATCATCGAAACGATGGGCAGCCGCATCACCAAGCTGTCGCACCACCAGGGCTTCTGCGCCTCGGCCGGCGGCTCGATCATGCTCTTCGCGGCCAGCGCCTTTGGCATTCCGGTCTCCACCACGCACACCATCACCGGCTGCGTGGTTGGCGTGGGCGCGGCGCGCCGTGCCTCGGCCGTGCGCTGGAGCGTGGCGCAGCGCGTGGTCGTCGCCTGGCTTGTGACCATCCCGGCATCGGCCCTGGTGGGCGCGATCTTCTACGAGATTGCCAAGGTTTTTTGAGCGGCTAAGGAGCCGACCGGCTCCCATGGCGTTGCCTGGCCATGATGTATTTCGAACACGCCGTGGTCGCGCTTGCGCTGCAGTTCCTCATTCGCCGCTGCGGCGGATCGTGGTGGCTGGGCGCGGCGATCGCATCTGCCTATTTCATCGGCCGGGAAGTGGCCCAGGCGGAATATCGCTGGATCGAGATGTTCGGCCAGGGCCGGCGGGCCAATATGCCGTGGTGGGGCCCGCTTGATTTGCGCGTATGGCCCAAGCTGGACCAGTGGATTGACTGGATTGGGCCGCTCGTGGCGACCAACGGGCTGGCGCTGATCATGCAGCTGTGGCCGCGCTGGCGCTGAATCCCGGTCGGAACGGTTTCGATCCGCTATTGCGAAGTGTGCGGCGAACGCTATCGCAAACCGTTATGCACCAGCACTCTACGTTGGCGGAGCCAAGCGTGCGAACGTGCGGTCGGAGTTTTGCGTGCCCCCTCGTGAAAAACTTTACCTACCCGAAGTCACTCTCTGCGCCGCCACGTCTGTCAACGTCGCAGCGACCGTGTCAGCCTTGCGGGCAAGCCTCGATCAAGTCGCGGTAGCGGACTGTGTGCTTCTCACGGATGCCGATGTCGATCCGGGCGACAGCCGCATTCGCGTTGCCCGCATCGCCCCGCTGCGATCCTCGGCGGCATACTCCGATTTCATCCTGACCAAATTGCTCGATCATGTTTCCACCAGCCACTGCCTTGTCGCGCAATGGGATGGGCATGTGCTGGACGCACGGCGCTGGCAGCCGGCATTTCTGGATTTCGACTATATCGGCGCCAGTTGGCCGCAATTTGCCGATGGGCATGATGTGGGCAACGGCGGCTTTTCGCTGCGCAGCCGGCGGCTGATGCAAGCATGCCGCGCGGCGCAGTTTAAGCAGGTTCATCCTGAGGACACGGCCATCGGGCGGGTCAACCGGGCCTGGCTGGAGCAACAGGGCATGCGCTTCGCCCCGCGTGAAATGGCCGACCTGTTTGCGGCCGAACGCGCCAGCGATCCCCAGTGCACGTTCGGCTATCACGGGGTTTTCAACATGCCTCGCACACTGGGCGTGGCCACGTTCTGGGATATCTATCAGTCGCTCGATTACCGCGGCACGATCCGGCCAGATTTTTGGCCCCTGGTGCGTGCCGTTAGCGCAGGACGCGGCGGATTGCGGCGCGGTTGGCGCATGATATCCGATCGCTATATCGCGGGCCACTATGCCTGAGCGGTGCAGAATCGAATCTGATGCCGATGGCGCGATGACCACAGGCGTCACCAGGTTGCCGCTGCATCGGCGCATCGCGCGCCGTGTCATGCTGTCTTGGCTGACTTTTCGCGTGTATTGCGACGCGTTCCTGGCTGAGCCAAACCGGTTTGCCACCGCAATCAAGTGGCGCATCCTGGGCAAGCGCGTAAGGGCGCGCAGCCAGCTTGCAGCGCTGCTCGGCCTGTCGCCACGGGCGTACCGACTGTGGGTGCTGCGGCGGGAAACGGGGACGCCCGCCGTGCAAGCCCCGCATTCGTCGCCGCAGATCGTGGCACTCGTGGATGCGGCCGGCGCGCACGACGCGCCTGCCTTGCGTGCCACGTTGGATTGCCTGCAGGCATTGGGCGTTTCTGCCTACCTGGTTGGTTCCGAAGCACATCCTGATCTCGAAAGTGTCGCTGCAGATATTGCGTGGGACCAGCAGCCATGGCTCATGCCGATGCGCGTGGGAGACGTTTTAGCTCCAGACGCGCTGGAGCATTATCGCCATGCTATCGCCCAAGGCAGTCCTGCGGTCATCTATGCCGACGATGACATCATACCGGCAGGATCGCACCATCGTCACGATCCACATTTCAAGCCGGCCTGGAATGCGCCGCTGTTCGCGCATTGGGATTTCGTGAGCGGTGCGTGCGTGGTGCAAGCCCGGCCTGAGGATCTGCGGGCGGTGACAACGACCCCGGATTGGGTATCGGCCTTGGTGGCGCGGATCATTGCCAGCGCAGCAACAGAACCACTTCACCTGCCTGCCATGCTGCACCACCGGCGGATGCGGCCACAACCGGTGCTGCCGCCGCAACCAGTCAATCCGCCGCGTGATCTCCCCTCGCTATCGGTGATAGTCCCGACCCGTAACGGCCTTGATCTGCTGCGCACGTGTCTCGATGGCCTGGCCAAGACTCGCTATCCGGATATGGAAGTGATCGTCGTGGACAACAACAGCGACGACCCTGGAACGCTGGAGTATTTGGCCCAGCTGGACCCAAGTCAGTATCGCGTTTTGCGCCATCCTGGTCCATTCAACTACTCGGCGATCAACAACCGTGCTGTCGAACAGGCGCGCGGAACGCTGATCTGCCTGCTCAACAACGACATCGAAATCACCGATCTTGATTGGCTGGCCACCATGGCCGCCACGGCTATCCGGCCCGACGTGGGGGCGGTGGGTGCGCGGTTGCTCTATCCCGATGGGCGCATCCAGCACGCGGGCGTCGTGCTTGGCGTCGGCAAGGCGGCGGGCCATGCGCACAAACTGCTGCGCCCCGAAGAGCGCGGCTATCACTGGCGCCACGCCCTGCCGCAATTCACCTCGGCCGTGACAGCGGCCTGCCTGGTGGTGATGCGCGAGCGCTTCATGGCCGTAGGGATGCTGAACGAGGTTGATTTTCCAGTTGCGTTCAATGATGTCGATCTTTGCCTGCGCCTCAACGCGCGGGGCTGGCAATCGTTTTACGAGCCGCGTGCGACATTGATCCATCACGAATCCGTGTCGCGCGGGCATGATCACGATCCTGTCGGCGCCGCGCGCTTTGCCGGTGAGTTGGCCGCGCTCAAACGCCTGTGGAGAACAGACGCTCTGTGTGACCCGTACCACCATCCCCAGCTCAGCGACGCTAGTGAACGTTTCGCCATCGCGCTCTAAACTGATCGCCGCACCTTGTGGGCATCTGGGCAAAGCTGGCTGCTGAGACACGCCGAAGTCGAAAAGGAAGCACACGTTGCACAACCCATTGCCTGGAATCCCCTTGGTGGAATCGCCGCTGTTTCCGCAATTGAAGGCGACGATGGCGCTGACGGATACGGAGATGGCGATCGCCGATAGCCTGGCGACGCGCGGATTTGCCGTGTTCGACTTTCCCGATGCCGCGCTCGACGCACGCATCGACCGGATCAAGGCCAATCTCGGGCCGCGGTTCGGGATCGCCTTCGAAGATGCCCAGAGTGACAAGACGGGCGGCGAACGCCGCGTTCAGGATGCGTGGCAGTTCGACGCCGATGTGCGTGCCATTGCCACGAACCAGGCGGTGCTGGACCTGTTGACCAAGCTCTATGGCCGCCAGGCGTTCCCGTTCCAGACGCTCAACTTTCCAGTCGGCACGCAGCAGGATGCGCATACCGACATGGTCCACTTCTCCAGCCTGCCGGAGCGGTTCATGTGCGGGGTGTGGCTGGCCATGGAAGATATCGGTCCCGATGCCGGCCCCCTGTTCTACCTGCCAGGTTCGCATCGCTGGCCAGCGCTGAACAACGGCATGATCGGCCGCCGCGGTTTCGGCAGCAAGTTGTCGTCTGCGCAGGATCCGTTCGCCGAGGCATGGCGTGCCCTTGTCGAGGCGAATGGCGCTGCGCCCGAGACGTTTCTCGCGCGCAAGGGGCAGGCCCTGATCTGGACGGCAAACCTGTTGCATGGCGGCAGCGTGCAAAACGATCCGCGCCTGACGCGCTGGTCGCAGGTGACGCATTACTATTTCGACGATTGCATCTATTATACGCCGGCGTTCTCCGATGAGTTTCTGGGGCGCCTGGATGTGCGCCGCCCTTATGCGATCACCGAAGGGGCGATGCGGCAGGGCAGCTACCTGGGGGTGCCATTGCCCCGGCCCGCAAAGCGCGGATGGCGCGGTGTGCTGCGGCGGTTACGGGGCAGAAAGTGATCGGGCAAAACTGATCGGGCAGGGGCAGGGCGGTGGCGTTTGCCGCGCGATGCCGCTTGCCCATTTGTTTGTATCGAAAGGCCCTTTCGGATCGTCGGGTTTATCGGGGCCGAGGTGTTCCCAGACTTGCGCTGCCCTGTGGCATGCCCTAGCGATACGCCGTTTAATGGTGAGAGCGTTTGCGCGCTTGCACCTACTCGTTTGATGCAGGTAATATGAGCGCTGAGACGGCCATGTCGGCAGATATTTTGACTTCACCGCAGGGTTCGCGCGTCTCGAGCTGGGCGAAGCGGAATAAATGGTTTGTAATTTTCGTCATCATACCGACTTTGTTGACGGCGATTTACTACGGTTTTTTTGCTGCTGATATCTACGTTTCAGAATCGAGATTCGTCATCAAGTCTCCGGATGACAAAAAGCCGCAAATGTCATCGCTGGCGAATCTGATTCAGACCACAGGGTTGTCCGCGGGTCAGGAGCAGGCGAACGAGGTGCTGGATTATGTGCGTTCACGCGACGCGCTTGCCGCCCTGGATCGGCACATGGCCGTCCGCCAGCGCTTTGCCAATGGTGGAGACATCTTCACGCGCTTTCCCAGTTTCATCACTGGAAACTCGTTCGAATACCTCTATCGTTATTATTCCAAAATGGTCGATGCCAGTCTGGATCCGCAGACCGGTACGGCCGTGGTGAAGGTGAAGGCATTCACGCCTGAAGATGCCTACCAAATCAATCGCAGCCTGCTCGGGCTCAGCGAAGATCTGGTCAATCGATTGAACGCGCGCGCGCGCGACCGGGGGATCGCCGAGGCGGAGCGCCAGGTGCAGATCGCCACCGAGCGCACCCGCAAGATCACCGCTGCCTTGACGGGATATCGCAACCAGGTTGCCTTGATCGATCCTGCCAAGCAAGCCGGCGGCGTGATCGAAATTGCCAACCAGATGGTTGCGCAGCGCTCGGCGTTGCAGGCGCAGTTGGAAACCATGGAGCGCGAAACGCCACGCAACCCGGCCATTCCTGCTCTACGCAACCGCATTGCCGCAATCTCGTCGCAGATCGCCCAGCAGAATGGCAGGGTAGTTGGCGGCGCCAACACGATCGCATCCAAGTTGGGTAACTACGACGACCTGCTGGTTGAGCAGAAGTTTGCGAACGAAAATCTTACTGCCGCGAATGCCGGCCTGGTCCAGGCGCGTTCCGAGGCCCAGAAGCAGCAGTTTTATCTCGAGCGGGTCGTGGAGCCCAACCGGCCGGACACCGCACTGTTGCCGCATCGCTTGCTGGGCATCCTGACCGTGGCTGCGTCGTTGCTATGCCTTTATTTCATCGGCTGGATGCTCGTCATCGGCATTCTAGAGCACGCGCCTGAGAATTAATGCGATGAGCAGCGTCAAGCCGTCTCGTCTTCGCCAGGGCCTGAAGGTTCAGGGCCGCGTGATCCACGCGCTGATCATCCGCGAATTGATTACGCGGTTCGGCCGTGAAAACATCGGCTTCCTGTGGATGATGGTCGAGCCTTTGCTCTTTGCCGGCCTCGTCGCCATCATCTGGCGAATGATGCGCGGCTCGGAGGAGCATGGCGTCAGCATCGTGGCGTTCGTGGTGACGGGTTATATCCCGCTCACTCTGTTCCGCCACGTTGTGGGGAGGAGCGTGGCAATTTTCCAGGCCAACAGCAGCCTGATGTATCACCGCCAGATTCAGATCCTTGATTTCGTCATCGTCCGCTTTCTGATCGAAATGCTGGGCACGATGATGGCATTCGTGTTCATCGCCACCATTCTCATCTGCTTCGATGCCTTTCCCATCCCTGCCGATCCAGGCCTGATGATTGCGGGATGGCTCGTATACTGTGCGTTTTCGTTTTCGTTGTGCTTGATGATCGCGCCGCTGTCGGAAATGTCCGAAGTTCTGGAAAAATTTCTTCCGGTAACTACCTACATCATGATTCCGTTTTCAGGCTCGTTCACGATGGTTTCCTGGTTAAGCCCTGGGCTTCGGCAATACATCTTGTGGTCGCCATTTGTGAACGGCGTCGAAATGATGCGTGGCGGCATTTGGGGGGAGCATCTGGTTGTCTATTATGACGTCTGGTATCCGCTCGGCGTATCGATGATTTTCTCTGCGATCGGACTAGTATTGATTCGCCGCGTTCGCCGAAAGATTGTTGTCGAATGATCGTGTGCGAAAATCTTAGCAAGTCCTATCCCATGGGTCATGGGCGCAAGCACGTGCTGCGGGACTTGAGTTTGCGCGTCAATCCGGCTGACAAAATTGCTCTGCTCGGGCGTAACGGCGCGGGCAAGTCAACGTTCATCAAGCTGCTCGGTGGCGTGGAACTGCCGACGTCTGGCACCATCCGCCGGACGATGTCGATCTCCTGGCCGCTCGGCTTCAACGGTGGCTTCCAGGGCAGTCTGACCGGCTACGATAATGCGCGCTTCATTGCGCGGATTTATGGCAAGCCGTATGATTGGATGAAGGACTTCATCGAGGATTTCACCGAGCTCGGCCGTCAGCTCAACATGCCCGTGAAGACCTACTCCTCGGGCATGCGAGCGAGGTTGGCGTTTGGCTTGTCGCTGGCGATCGATTTTGATTGCTATCTCATCGATGAAATCATCCTCGTTGGTGACGCCAATTTTCGTGAGAAATGTCATTACGAGCTTTTCGAACGCCGCAAGGATCGGACGCTGATTCTGGCCTCGCATGATATGGGCGCAATCCGCGATTTCTGTAACCGCGCTGTGGTGTTCCGAGATGGCCAGGCCACCGAGACGGATGATGTGGCGCGGGCAATTGAAGAGTATGAGCGGCTTTAATCACTGCGTCATTTTGGGGGATGCGGTGATTGTCCGAGAGGCATGGGCAGGGTGTTTGGCCGTATGGGGATCGCAGGCCGATGTGGCACGGTGAGATGCTGCTTAAGTCTATGCTTAGAAGCGAAGGTCGCCAGGCGAAAGCAGAGATGTGGGTTGATCCAGCACCTTGACGGATGCGAGGCATTCCATCTAGACCTCCGGGCGATTGCGCGATGTTGAAGCGAGATGGCTGTTTTGGACATTCGAAATTGTCAAACTTGACGATAATGTTGACGACACCTGAATTTCGCCTTTGGCGCTGCACAAGTAACTAGAAACGGATTGCATATTCTGTGACCAATCAAAAGATATTGTTTGTCTCGGACAGTCTTGGCACTCCGATTCATGCTCGCGGCATTTTCAATTTTAGTTACGGTATTGTGCAGATTCTCAAGGATCTGTCATTTTCCGTTGACCTGTTGGTCGAGCCTCCGACGGCCGGCGTGTACAATCGCGTGGCACGGGGCGCTATCGACACCCTAAGCACAATTCAAGCCAAAGCTGTTCTGGCAGATCTCTTCAAGCACTTCCAGGGTGATCGTTTCAGCTTTGAGTGGCACTATCCCAATCGTGCCTTTCAGCGCCTGTGCGACGAATTCCCCGATCTTGCCAATCTTCAGCTGACCATAGATGATGGTCGTCGCGTTGAGGCGCAGAAATATCTCCCAGCAGATCAGGATATATTTCGCGAGTTTCGTGGAAATCTGCTGACAGATCATCTGTTGCTGTTTGATGGGTTCGTGATTTCTCCGCGTGTTTACGGGGAGTCGTTTCGGCGCGCTATTCATGGTGTGCGGTCTAATATTGTCGATGCCGCGGGGTATGACTACGTTTTTGTCGATACGCCCCATTGCGTTGATTTCATCAATATTCCGCAGGAAAAAATCATTTTTGTTGTCCACGATGTGATTCCGCTCATCGAATGGATGGCGTATGATTGGCGGGAAATGTTTGTGAACAAGCTTTCTGCAACTGCGAAAGCCGGACGCAATGGTATCTTTGTTTCTGAAACTACCCGCTCATATTTCGAAGAGCTTTATCCTGCTCTTGAGCTTACTTCTAGCACGATCATCTATCCGCCGGTGCGAAAAGAGGTTGCAAACGCTGCTCAAATTATCGGGCGCAAGCTGAAAGCGGACTATATCCGCGATATTGCCGACAACAAAGCGGCTGAGTTTGCTGGTTACGCATTGAAGTCAAGCGATCAACCTGCAGAGGTTGAGCGTACGCGTTGGCGTGCAAATAAGCCTGCCGCATCAGCAATGCCCACCTGGAATGGCGATCTTCCTTATTTCTGCACAGTGCTATCGGACGAGCCAAGAAAGAATATTACTGTGCTTGTCGAAGCGTCTAAGATGCTCGTTGGGCGTGCTAATATTGTTGTGATGGGCCAGATCAATGGCAATGCGCATATGAACGAGCGGCCGGAGCTTTTCCCGAATCTTCATTTTACCGGCTACGTTTCCAACGGGCAGAAGTTTGACTTGTTGAGTGCCTGCGAGGCATTCATTTTCCCCAGCTTCTCAGAAGGTTTCGGGATTCCGATCATCGAAGCAGCGTTGTTTGGCGCGCCGATCATTTGTTCCGACATTCCGGTTTTCCGTGAGGTGACGGACGGCAAGGCAGCGTTCTTCCCTCCATCTGACGCGGACGCTCTCGTGGCGCAGATTGAGCGCTTTCTGAACGACCCTGCAGAACGGGATACCGGCGGCGCGCTCAAGTCTTTTGCTCAGGAAGCATTCGTGCAGTCATCCCTGAAAGGCCGGCTCGCCAGTATTTTTGCGCACGAGGAAGTATAAGATGAGCGCCGTTACCCATCTCAACCAAGTCGGTTTTCCGGCGCTCCTTGATACGCTACGCGCTTCTTTCCCTGGAGCTATAGCCATTGATTACCCCGCAGTATGTGGGTTCTCGGCTGACAAGCTGCTAACGGATGATCAAGCGATGGCGATCAACCGTCTTGGAATGGCGCTTGGCATGCTGATAGATCTCAAGTTGGCGCGAGGACACTTTTACGAGTCCCAGGATGCGACATATTACTGGGATTATCACCTAACTCCGGCAGGGTATCGCGCGCTTTCCATGCGCGCCGTTGTCACCGAGGCCACGTTGCAGGGAGTGCTTGCGGCACTGGCCGAGACCGTGCCGGAAAGAGCTTGAGCATATATGTCATCGGTTGGGTTTAATCGCGTGCGCTTTACCAAAGGGGCGGGTGATTTCTCACCGGTGATATATTTGGATATCGTCGATCTCTTGGCCTATGTGCGGTCGAATATCACAGTAAGTGGTATTCAGCGCGTTGTGGTTAACTTAATTGCCGACGGTGAGGCTGCGGCAGCGCGGAATGGCGCAAGTTTCGTGCTTGTTGCACCAGAGTATGATCGGAAGTTAGTATACGCGGTTGACAGCACTGCTGTGCAGAAGATGCTGTCGGCGCTGGATGATGCTCGGCTAGATCGCACCGCGCTCGATCGCGCAATTGATGCGGTCTATTCGAGCCGTGAATTGGTGTTTCCCGCTGCAGACGATGTGTTTGTCATTGCTGGCGCATTCTGGATTTACAGCGATTACGACATCCTGATGGCCATGCGGCGGCGGGGTGTGCGAGTGGTTGCCTTCATTCATGACCTCATCCAGATTAGCCACCCCGAATTCGTGCATGTCGACGCGACAGAGCGGTTCCGCCGCGCGTTTGTGGACATCGCATCCAGTTCTGCGGGATTGCTGACGAATTCCCATTATGTTGCCCAGGACACAAAGCGTTTTCTGGCTGAGCGCACTACCATGACCTTGCCGGTCAGCGCTGTACCCTTGGCGACCGAACTGCCAGCGCGCTCATTTGCTGCAATGGATCGCACTACCTCCGATCCGCGGATCGCACGTTTGCTTGCCACGCCTTATGTGCTTTCGGTTTCAACCATCGAAATCCGGAAAAACCATAGTTACATGGTAAAGGTTTGGGAGGAGCTAATTGCGTCAGGCGATACGGCGGTTCCTGATCTTGTATTTGTAGGGAAAATTGGCTGGGATATTGATCCCTTCATTTCGGATCTGGCGCGGCACGAGAACCTCGGCGGCAAGCTGCATATTCTAAGCGATGTTGGCGACGAGGATCTTGCCACGCTTTACCGCCATGCCGCCTTCACGATGTACATGAGTTTCGTCGAAGGGTTCGGTTTGCCGGTTGCAGAAAGCCTGGCTTACGGTGTTCCTTGCATTGCATCTGATCGATCGTCGATGCCCGAGGTTGGCGGCGATCTGGCACGCTATCTCGATCCTCACGATATCTCGGGTGGAGTGGCTCTGGTTCGCCGACTGCTGATGGATCCAGACGAGTTGGCGCACTGGCGCGCTCAAGTCGTCGCGCACTTCCGCGTTCGTACCTGGGCCGAATTCACCGATGACTTCGTTGCTGCAGCACTGTCTGTTCCGGCACCGCGGGCAGAAGTCTGTAACGCTCGTTTCGCGTCGGGTGAAATTCACGGCATGGGCCGTTGGGAGGTCGCCCGGCGAGATGCACGCGGAGAGTCCCTGGGATATCTCGCGGCCAGCCGTCTCCACGGTTGGGGGGGCAATGACGATTGGGGCTGCTGGGCTGAAGGGGCAAATGCCACGCTTGTGCTTGCCACCGATCTTGCGCCAGGTGATCCAGTCACTGTTCAGATTTTGGTAAAGAGCGCCGCGGGAAAGCCAATGAGGCTGGGCGTGCGTTTCGGTGAGGATGCTGGCGGTGACATGGTTGATCTGGGTGATCTGCCCAACCGCGCGGTTTGGCGTCGATGCAACGGTACGATAGGTCGCAACGGCACACTTGCGCTTCGCTTTGATTGTGATGGCGATTGCGGGCCGGCGGGCTATTTTGCTCTTCTAGCTATCGCATTTGCCCGCAGTGATGACATCGAGGGCCGCATGGCGATCGTCGAGACACTAGCCCTTGATCGACACCGCATGGCATCGCCGGCGCGGCTTCCTCGCCGCAAGGCACGCGTTACGCCCATATCCCGTGAATGGGTGGATCCGGTGTGGTATCTGGAAACATACCCAGACGTGCAATTGCTCGGCATGTCTGCAGAGGCGCACTTCGAATGGTTGGGCCGTCGCCTTGGTCGCAGACCCAATGGGTCCGTCGATTAGTTTAGCGCTTGCGGCCCTCATCCATTCCATGACGTAGATAATGGATCAGCGGATCGAATTTTGCGGCGGCAACATCAGCATAACGGCGCAGATAGGCGGCGCTATCAAACAGGTCGGCAGTATCTGCCAGTTCTTCTGCTCGGCCTTTCCCGAGCAAGGATCGCAGGGACGTTCGCTGTGCGCGCGGCTTTAGCAGCAGTAGAGCGAGCCGCCGCAGCCAGTTGTTCAATTCTGCCTTCTCAGCAGCATCAGCCTCAGCCAGCCGCAACATTTCGGACAAGGTAGCAATCTCTAAGCTCGCCTGCGCGATGCGCCGCTCAAGTGCGCGGATAGTGGCAGCGGCGTGATCATCGCCAGCAGCCACATGATTCCCGCTCCTCGTCGAAGCGGATGCATCAAAAACCGGGGTTCCGCTCGACATTCTAACCAATAATCCCTTGAGATTTTAACGCTCCCCTTGGCGGGGCCCGTAACAGATGTATGTGCTTTTGTGCAGCGTCGTGCAACTGTCGCGCGGTAAGGCAAGGCGGTCTGTGCACGTCGAGGTCAGCAGCGTGACGGACGTATCGTGGGAGGCACCCGCTTGTCCGAACCCCGGACCTGCTTCCCAATGAACATTTATTCCGCACTTACACGCTAACTGTGGGGCGTGGCCCTCAGATAGGAGGGCAGGCCGATCACATCGGCCCACCCCGCAAGACTTCCAGCCACCGGTTTCCCACGGCTGCGGGTGAATAGACGGCCTCGATGTGCTGCCTGCCTCGGTTAGCCAAACCGTCCCGCCAGGTGTGGTCGTTAGCCACCCGCTGCATCATCTTGGCGGCCGCTACGACATCAGGCTCGGCCCACTGCTGGCCCGCGCCGAACGGATATTCTCCCGCAGCCACAGCGCAGAGCTTTACTGGCACCAGGGCGGCTGTGTCGGATTGGGTGAAGTCCAGGTTGCCCGAGTGGGCTGTGACGATCACCGGAAGGCCGAGCGCCATCGCTTCGGCGATGTTGCGTCCAAAACCTTCGGCGCGGTGGAGCGACATGAAGCAATCGCAGGCGCGGTAGAGATCGAGCAGGGCGCCGCGTTCCAGCGATTGATCGATGAGAAACAGCCGATGATCGTCAGCGGCCCGCCTTTCGAGCGCGGCCCATGCTGGTGAGTCTTGTGCCCGAATCCCCTTGATCACCAGGCCCACGCTGCGATCGTCGCGGGCAAATGCGCGGTCGAATGCGGCGAGGCATGCCTCCGGGTTTTTGCGCGCGCTGTGGGACAGTGCGTCATAGGCGAACACGAACAGGAACCGATCGTCGGGCAGGCCGAAGTCCTGCCGGCGAAGTCCGGCGGTCTCATCGACACTGACGGCCATGGGCATGTGCTGCACCGGGATCGGCGAGGATCGTAGATAGGCGTCGCGGGTGTAAAGTGTCGATGCCCACACCTCGTCGACAAATGCATAGGCTTGTCGCCACGCATCAGGAAACTCTGGCAACTCCCATGGCCAGAAGCCGATGAGATGCTGCCCTTCGAATGCACGCTTTCCAATGGCGTTGACGGCCTGGATCGTATCGATCCCTGTCGTGCAGAATATGGTGTGACGGAAAGGGAGGGTATTGGAGATGACGCCTTCCAGGCTGTCGTCCTCGTTGCGAATCTGCACACCGTTCGAAATGTCGTAGATTGTGAAGGGGACGTCTGCCGCGGCGAGCGCGCGCGCAGCCATGCGCACGTCTTCACCGATGCCGAAACGACCGCGGGGATAGCCGACCAGATTGACGCCGAAGGGACGCGCTGGATCGGGGTGGGGGCGCCCGCCCTGTGCCAAGCCTATGCGGGGATCAGCGAGCAGGCTCCATCGAATTGCACCACGCTGTTGCAGCCACGCAGCGAACCCGGGGTTACGCGGGCTGCCAAACTGCTCATGTAACGACGGCAGCGCATCCCAGGCCCAGCGCATGATCAACGGAATTCCGGTTTCGCTGTCTTGCCGCATCAACGCCTGTGCCTGGGCGTCGGTGAGCAGGGCCGACCAGTCGAATTTCTCGATCCCGTCCAGGAAGTACCAGCGCGCTACACGCTCTTGCCCGTTCGGCGTTACCATGTCGGCCGGTGCGAAACCTTCGCGCAGCGCAGCTTCCCGCATCAGCCAGGTTATGGGCACAGGCCCGTGTTGCGGCACGCGCGGGTGAGGGCGGTGCCAAGGCGTTAGAGCGTCTCGCGTTGCCTCGTCGACGACAAATCCCGTTTCGCGAAAGCCGTGAAACAGGAACCACATCAACAGGGCGTGCCGGCCGGATTTCCGTGACAGATCGAAGGCGGCTTGCAGGTCCGGGCGCTCGGCCCAGGTCTGCCGCGCGATGGCCGGCAAACGCAAGCGCGCGGGGCGTTTTCTCCTGCCGATCCGTCCGACGCGAGAAAGTAGTTTACGCAAGTATGCCCCGCCTTTGCCGCCGTTCTGGATGCAGCGCGCCAGTTTTAGAGTTGGTTGCCGCAGTGGGCGCTGGCCGGGGCATATCAGTTGCCACCTACGAGTCAAAGCAGCGCGGCGGCATGACGGTGGACCGCGCATGGATCGTGTCGGTGGTCTTGGGTGGCTGCGCACCACGCATCGGTTGGCGGGTCGCTTGCTTCCCGGGCAAAGGCCAGTAAGACGGTGCGCGCCTGCCACCCGGTTGGTGCCTGACATGCTTTTCATTTCAGTAAGCTATAGGGCACGAGCCATGTGCCTGGTCGCCTGGTTGCCGATTGCGCGGATGAGTTTTATGCACACGAAAAGCTTCGGGATCGCCGGCCCCAAACTGTTCCAACCGCGTCGTTTTGCCGACGCCCGCGGGTATTTTTGCGAGACGTTTCGCGCGGACGTTTTTGCTGCCCACTGCGGCCAATTCGATTTCGTGCAGGACAATGAATCGCTGAGCGAGACCGTGGGAACGATCCGCGGCCTGCATTTCCAGACGCCTCCGCATGTGCAAGGCAAGCTGGTGCGCTGCACTGCCGGTGCAATATTCGATGTCGCGGTTGATATTCGCGTGGGCTCTTCCACCTACGGGCAATGGGTTGGCGAAACCCTGACTCCGGCGAACGGCATGCAGATGTGGGTCCCCCCCGGATTTGCACACGGTTTCTGTTCGCTG
This sequence comes from Novosphingobium sp. GV079, assembly GCF_003058045.1. Lineage (NCBI taxonomy): Bacteria > Pseudomonadati > Pseudomonadota > Alphaproteobacteria > Sphingomonadales > Sphingomonadaceae > Novosphingobium > Novosphingobium sp. GV079. The sequence continues at coordinate 145,417 of NZ_QBUE01000007.1, forward strand.
GAACCCAACTCGGTAATAGCTTACAAAGTGACTGGTTATTATAACGCGGCATGCGACCAGGGCTTGGCCTGGGATGACCCCGCGATCGGAATTTTGTGGCCCGATGTTGCGGATCGGACCACGCTTTCTGCCAAGGATCGCACGCATCCCGTGTTGGCAGACCTGCCAGCCTACTTCGGCACCGAACGCGTTGCTTGAGCGGGCATATACGTGCGTTAAGGAGCGTCCTGCAGTTCCATGCGTGTGATGGTTACCGGCGGTGCCGGTTTTATTGGCTCGGCGCTGGTGCGCTATCTGGTGCTGAACAAGCGCTACGATGTCCTTACGGTGGATGCGCTGACCTATGCCGGCTGTCGCGCCTCTCTGCGCGCCGTCGAAGGCAAGGAGAATCATCGCTTTCTTAAAGCGGATATTCGTGATGGCGCCGTGATGGCCGATGCCATCCGCTCGTTCTGTCCCGATCGGATCATGCACCTGGCCGCCGAAAGCCACGTAGATCGCTCGATTACGGGGGCGGCCGATTTCATCCAGACGAATGTTGTCGGGACATTTGCATTGCTGGAAGCTGCCCGCGCATACTGGAACGACCTGGATGCGCCGGCGCGTGCCCGCTTCCGATTCCTTCACGTGTCCACCGACGAGGTTTATGGGTCTTTGGGTGACGAAGGACTGTTTACCGAAACAACCCGTTACGATCCCTCATCGCCCTATTCGGCTTCCAAGGCGGCGGCTGATCATCTTGCCAAGGCTTGGCAGCGTACCTACGGCCTGCCGGTGATCGTGTCGAACTGTTCCAACAATTACGGCCCTTATCATTTTCCCGAAAAGCTTATTCCGCTAACTATCCTCAATGCACTCCATCGACAGGCGCTGCCGGTGTACGGTGAAGGCAAGAATATTCGTGACTGGCTTTTTGTCGACGATCATGTTTGCGCACTCGACCTGATTGCGGCGCGCGGACGGATTGGGGAAACCTACAATGTCGGCGGGCGCAACGAGCGGCGTAACATCGATGTCGTGCAGCGCGTCTGTTCCATTCTCGACACGATGTTGCCCGGGCAGGCACCGCATCAGAATCTGATTACCTTTGTGACCGATCGTCCTGGGCACGACGCGCGCTATGCGATCGACGCTGCAAAGCTGGAAACCGAACTTGGGTGGCGGGCGCAGGAAACGTTCGAAACCGGCATTGAAAAGACCGTCCGGTGGTATCTCGACAATGAATGGTGGTGGCGACCTTTGCGCGATCGGTATGATGGCGTGCGCCTGGGTTTGGAACTGCCATCGTCCAAGGCGGCGTCATGAGAATCGCGGTTACTGGCCGAACAGGCCAAGTCGTTTCCAGTTTGATGGAGCGCGGACCGGCAGCCGGGCACACGATCGTCGCCGTTGGGCGCCCCGAGATGGATCTTGCCGATCCCGATTCGATCGTTCGTGCGCTTGAAGCGGCTGCACCCGATCTGGTCGTTTCTGCAGCAGCCTATACCGCGGTGGACAAGGCCGAGCACGAGCCGGGTTTGGCGACTGCCGTAAACGTCCTCGGTGCGGAAGCGGTGGCGACCGCGGCGGCGCGGTTAGGCGTGCCGATCATTCATCTTTCAACCGATTATGTCTTTGATGGCAGGGGCAAGTTGCCTTACGTCGAAACCGACATGATCGGTCCAACCACAGTATACGGGATGTCCAAGCTGCTGGGTGAAAGAGCCGTACTGGCGGCGCATCCGGGGCAGGCGGTCGTGCTGCGGGTTGCCTGGGTCTACAGCCCGTTCGGCAAGAACTTTCTCAGGACCATGCTTGGGCTGGCGACGACGCGCGAGGAAATCGCGGTGGTGGACGATCAGTTTGGTAATCCCACCAGTGCGCTGGATATCGCCGATGGCATTTTGACCGTAGCCGCCAATATCGTGGCGCGCCGTGATTCGGCCCTGCGGGGGGTCTTCCACATGACCGCGCAGGGACATGCGAACTGGGCCGAATTCGCCACGCGCATTCTGGCTGAGGCATCTGCACGTGGCTGGCCGACGGCGCGCGTCAGGCCCATTGCCAGCGCTGCGTATCCCACACCGGCAGCGCGCCCGGCCAACTCTCGGCTGGATAGCGGGTTGATCGCCAGAGTTCATGGGATAGCGCTGCCCGCGTGGGAGGATGCTTTGACGGCTGTGATGGATCGTCTGCCTGCCGATGGGATGGGCGCGGCGCGGCTTCGGACAGGGGAGCGGTGCCAGTGAAGGGCATCATTCTGGCCGGAGGCAGTGGAAGCCGGCTCTACCCCATGACACTGGCGACATCCAAGCAACTGATGCCGGTGTATGACAAGCCCATGATCTACTACCCGCTGAGCACGCTGATGCTGGCCGGTATCCGGGATGTCCTGATCATCTCTACGCCGCGAGACCTGCCAGCCTTCCGGGCCTTGCTGGGGGACGGATCGGACTGGGGCATGCAACTTGAGTATGCCGAACAGCCCAGTCCCGATGGACTGGCCCAGGCCTATGTGATCGGCGCTGACTTCGTGCATGGGCAATCTTCTGCGTTGGTTTTGGGCGATAACATTTTCTATGGTCATGGCCTGCCCGAACTGCTCGCATCGGCCGCAGCGCGCCCCAGTGGGGCGACCGTATTTGCCTATCACGTCAATGACCCCGAACGGTATGGCGTGGTTTCGTTCGATGCCGGGATGAAGGCCACGTCGATCGAGGAAAAGCCAGCGCGCCCCCGTTCGAATTTTGCGGTGACGGGCCTGTATTTCTATGATTCCCAGGTGGTCGACATTGCGGCCGACCTGAAGCCATCGCCGCGCGGGGAGCTCGAAATCACCGATGTGAACCGGATATATCTGGAGCGTGGTGCTCTTTCGGTCGAAATCATGGGGCGTGGCTACGCCTGGCTCGACACGGGGACGCCCGATAGCCTGCTCGACGCTGCCGAATATGTGCGGATCTTGGAAAAGCGCCAGGGCTTCAAAATCGCCAGTCCCGAGGAAATCGCGTTTCGGAGCGGCTTTATCGATGCTGGCGGTTTGGAAAAGGCGATCGATAAGCTGGGCAAATCAGATTATGGGCGCTACTTGCGCGCTGTGCTGGCTGACGCTGAGAGGCGATGACCAAGAGGGCGGGTTGTTATGTTTCATCGGCTGCACCGATAAGCGCGATATATCTTACGGAATCCATTCATGAAGCTTCACACGTCACTCTCGTTGAGCACGGCCCTTTTGCTGTGTGGTTGTGCTACGCTGCCCTCTAGCGGTCCGACCGGAAACGAGGTCAGCAAAGGGGTGGCGCGGGACACTCAGCTTGGCCTTTCTCTGGTGGAAGTCGACAGCATGGCTGCCATTCCGTCGCCGCCTGCCGCTGCCGTTTCGCGTTTGAGCGATCGTCCCTCGCCCCCAACCGACATGGTCGGCCCTGGCGACGTATTGAGCGTGGCGATCTACGAGGCCGGCGTTACGCTCTTTTCTGGGACCCCCGCGATTGGTGGGGCCGGCGCTGCCATGGATGCGGGCGCGCGCGCGCAAACCCTGCCCGAACTGCGCGTGGACGATTACGGCGATATCACGATTCCCTACGCCGGAAAGTTGCGGGTGCTGGGCAAGACCCCGGCAGAAATCCAGGCCCAGATCCGCCAGGCGCTGCGGGGTTACTCGCAGAATCCGCAAGTATTGGTGACGCGGCGGGAAGTGATCACCAACTCGGTGATCGTCGGCGGTGAAGTGGTCAAGCCGGGTCGGCTGGTGCTCAACACCAACCAGGAATCGCTGTCTGATGTGGTTGCCCTGGCAGGGGGGTATCGCGGCAAGGCGAGCGATCTGGTGGTGCGGATCAAGCGGCGCGATGAAACCGCAGACTATCGGCTGAGCGCATTGCTGGAAAATCCCGCGCTCGACGTGCGTGCCTATCCTGGAGACCGTTACACCCTGGTCTATGACCCCATGTCATTCTCCGTCCTGGGGGCAGCAGGGCGCATGGACCAGATCCCGTTCGTGACATCGTCGATGACGCTGGCGCAGGCCGTGTCTGCGGCAGGGGGGCCGAACCCCAATCTGGGTGACCCTGCGGCGATCTTCGTGTTCCGCTATGTGGACGATACCGATCATGTCGGACAGCGCAAGCCCGTGGTTTATCACATCAACATGATGAACCCCGGCAGCTTCTTCCTGGCCCAGAATTTTGCCATGCGGGACAAGGATGTTCTGTACTTCGGCAATGCCCGGGCCAACCAGCCGAGCAAGGTGGTGCAGTTGATCAGCCAGCTGTTCTCGCCGGTGGTTGCGGTGACCAGTGCTGTTTCGGTTGTGAAGAACTGATCTCCCGGCAGGCCCCGGTCGGTGCCGGGGCCTGCGCGGATCAGGCTGCCTTCACCACCGCGTCGATCGCCAGCAGCCGCTTCCACAGTTCCTCGAAATCGGCGAGGGGGAGGGCGTTGGGGCCGTCTGACAGGGCCTTGTCCGGGTCCGGGTGGGTTTCCATGAACACGCCCGCGACGCCGGCGGCCACGGCGGCGCGGGCGAGCAGGGGGACGAATTCGCGCTGGCCGCCCGAGCGCTCGCCCAGGCCGCCGGGCTGCTGGACCGAGTGGGTGGCGTCGAACACCACCGGGCAGCCGGTATCGGCCATGATCGCCAGGCCGCGCATGTCGGACACCAGGGTGTTGTAACCGAACGAGGTGCCGCGTTCGCACAGCAGGAAAGCATCGGGATCGTGCCCTGCGGCGCTGGCGGCATTGCGGGCCTTGTTGACCACCTGCTGCATGTCGGCCGGCGCCATGAACTGGGCCTTCTTGATGTTGACCGGCTTGCCGCTGGCCGCGACCGCGGCGATGAAATCGGTCTGCCGCGCGAGGAAAGCGGGCGTCTGCAAGACGTCGACCACGCTGGCGACCGCCGCTACCTGCGCCGCCTCGTGCACGTCGGTGATCACGGGAAGGCCGGTCTGCGCGCGGACCTTTTCGAGGATGCGCAATCCTTCGTCGATGCCGAGGCCCCGGAACGATTTGTCGGAACTGCGGTTTGCCTTATCGAACGAGGCTTTGAAAATGAGCAGCAGCCCCAGCCTGTCCGCCACCCCGGCAAGCGTTTCGGCGATGGAAAGCGTCATTTCCTCGCTTTCGATGACGCAGGGTCCCGCAAATGCGAATAGGGAAGACTGCGGTCGAATCGTATGGCCACAAAGGTGCATATGGGAGAGCTCGCCTGCCGAAAAATTGTGTAATTCACTGCCGGATCGGATGCAGTTTACACGGCCCGAACACAATAGTGATTTCACAACCCTTGGCGGGTATTGAAAATTCTGGCAACAGGTGGGTGATGATATGGCAGCCAATTCCCCCTGCGCACACCGCCATAGCGTGCACGCGAGACCTGCATTGAACGATATGCCCAACAAGCTGATCGACGTGCGCTATGCCGCATCTGCGTTGAAGACGATCGACATCGAACTGGACGCGCTGGAGACCTTGCGCGATGCCCTGCGCGCACCGCAGCTGCGCGAGGCGGTGGAGCAGGCGATCACGGCCCTGGCCACCACGCGTGGCCGCGTTGTCGTGACCGGCATGGGCAAGAGCGGGCATATCGCGCGCAAGATCGCCGCGACCATGCGCTCTACCGGCACGTCAGCCGTCTATCTCCACCCGGGCGAGGCAAGCCATGGTGACCTGGGCATGATCACGCCCGAGGACATCGTGCTGGCCATCACCTGGTCGGGCGAGACCAGCGAGCTCAACGACATTTTTCACTACTGCAACCAGTATGGCGTCACGCTGATCGTGGCGACCTCTTTCCCCGACAGCACTGCGGGCCGGGCCGCCGATATCTGCCTGTCGATGCCCCCGGTGCGCGAGGCATGCCCCAACGAACTGGCGCCGACATCGTCCACCACCACGCAACTCGTGCTGGGCGATGCGCTGGCTGTCGCGCTGATCGAGGCGCGCGGCTTCACGCCTACCGATTTCCGCGTGTTCCACCCCGGCGGCAAGCTGGGTGCGCAACTGTGCGTGGTGGGCGACATCATGGGCACGGGCGAGGCGGTGCCGCGCGTGACCAGCGACGAATCGCTGAGCAACGCCACGCTGGAGATGAGCCGCAAGCGCTATGGCTGCACCGCGGTGGTCGATGGCACCGGCCGGCTGATCGGCGCGTTTACCGATGGCGACCTGCGCCGCTGCATCGCGGCCTATGACCTCAGCGACCAAATCGGCCTGCACATGTCACCCAATCCGCTGCGGGTGGCGCCCGATACTCTGGCATCGGACGCGCTGCGCCTGCTCAACGAGAATGCCGTGTCGGTGCTGTTTGTCGTCGAAGGCGAGATCTTGGTGGGCATTGTCCACATGCACGATATCGTCAGGGCCGGCGCCGCCTGATAAGCGGCAGGCATGTCTTCGTCTTCCTCTGCGCTGATTGTCGTTCCCGCGCGCCACGGTTCGACGCGCCTGCCGGGCAAGCCCTTGCTGACCATTGCCGGCCGCACGCTGCTCGAACGCGTACACGCCGTGGCCAGGGCTGCCGCCGAACTCGCCGGGAATTGCGCGGTGGTGGTTGCCACCGATGACGCGCGCATCGCGGCGCATGCCCAGGCGATCGGTGCGGCCGTGACGATGACCGACAGCGCGCTCGATTCGGGTTCCTCGCGCGCCTATGCCGCCGCCGCCGCCTGGCCGGATCGGCCTGACCTGGTGATCAACCTGCAGGGCGATGCGCCGTTCGTGCCGCCAGCGGTGGTGGCCGGGCTGATCGCCACATTGCGCGGCGGCGAAGCAGACGTGGCGACGCCGGTCTATCGGCTCGATTGGCAGCGGCTGGACCGCTTGCGCGCGCATAAGCAGACCGCGCCGTTCAGCGGCACGACCTGCATCCGCGACGCGCAGGGCCGCGCCTTGTGGTTTTCCAAGACGATCCTGCCGGCCATGCGCGATGAGGCCAAGCTGCGCGCCAGCGAGCCGCTGTCGCCGGTGTGGCAGCATCTCGGGCTCTATGGTTATCGCTTGGCGGCGCTGGAATGGTTTGCCCAGGCGCCGCAAAGCCCGACTGAGCGCCTGGAAGGCCTGGAACAGTTGCGCTTTCTCGAAGCCGGGCGGACGATCGCGACGATCGCGGTCGATCCGCCGCTGCATGCCATGTCGGGTATCGATACGCCGGCTGATCTGGCCCTGGCCGAGGCGGCGATCGCCCGGCTGGGCGATCCCTATCCGCTGTGACCATGGGTAGCGACCTGCGCGGGGCAGCCGCCCGTTTCGTAATCGTGCGCCATGGCAACACCTTTGCCCCTGGCGAAGTGCCACGCCGCATCGGCGCGCGCACCGATCTGCCGCTGACCCCAGCCGGCGAGGAACAGGGCGCGGCGCTTGGCCGCCATTTTGCCGCGCAGGGCTGGCACTTTGCCCGCGCGCTGGTATCGCCCCTGGCGCGCACCCGCGCCACGGCGGCGGCGATCCTGGCCTGTCAGCCCAATGCGCCGGCACTGGTGCCCGAACCGTGTGATTGGCTGCGCGAGATTGACCATGGCCCGGATGAGAATCAGGGCGAGGACGCCGTGATCGCGCGCATCGGCGCCGAGGCCCTGGCCGCCTGGGACGCGCATGGCGCGGCGCCGCGCGATTGGCAGGTCGATGCGGAAAGCCGCCTGGCAGCCTGGCACGCGTTCCTGGTCACGGCCACCGGCCCGGCACTGCTGGTAACCAGCAATGGCGCGGCGCGGTTTGCGCTGCTGACGATCGGCGCGGTGGCTGATCGCCCGCTCAAGCTGGCGACGGGCGCCTATGGCGTGATCTGCCGCGATGCCGACGGCACGCTGCGGGTGGAAAGCTGGAACGTTCGGCCATGAGTGCAGCGCCCCTGTTGCGTGCACCGCCCTTTCCCTGGGCAGACGCTGGCGTAAGCGGCGAGAGCGTCGCGTCGCCCTCGGCTGCGGCCATAGAGGAAGCGCGCGCCTTGTTTGCCGATATCCGCGCCGCGCGGGTGGGGGGCTGCTTCTGGGGCGCGCCGGTTGAAGCGCCTGGGCCGTGGCCCGTGGTCTTGCGCCCGCGCGATCAGGCAGAGATGGCGGCGCTAGCCGGCCGCGCGCCGGATCAGGCGCTGTGGCTTGTGGCCGATGAGGCCGCCGCGCTCGATCCCTGGTCCGTGCTCGATCGGGCCGCGCGGCTGGTGGCGCATGGTGACGATGAATGGATCGCCTTGGCGCGGTATGCCGGCGTGGCGGTGGACGTGCTTTCGCCTGGCCGCTTTGGCGCGCCGGGCGATGGAGACGCGGCGCTGGACCATCGGGCGGCGCTGGCCCTCGCCAGCATGCGCTATCGCGATCCGTTCACCGGCGGGGAAGCCGGGCTGGCCGCAACCATCGACGTTCTGGCCACCTGGCGCGCGGCGCTCGACGGCAATCGCGGCATTGCCGTGGCGAGCGGCATGGCCTGGTGGAAGCGCGCAGAGATCCGCCGCTTCCTGTGGCATCCGGCGCGGCGCCTGCGCTTCTTCCGCAATCCGCGTCTTGCCCTGGCCCGGGCGCAGCGGGCCCAGGGCGCCGTGGCGATCTGGCCGTCGCGCGTTTCGCCGCAACTGATCGCGCGGGCGCGGCAGCGCGGCGTGACGCTGGTGCGGGTGGAAGACGGCTTCGTCCGCTCGGTCGGATTGGGGGTAGACCTGGTGCCGCCTTCGTCGGTGGTGGTCGACGCGCAGGGTATCCATTTCGATCCGGCGGCGCCCAGTGACCTAGAAACGCTGCTGGCAACGGCCGCTTTTCCCCAGCGCCTGCTCGATCGCGCGCGCGCCCTGCGCGCCACGATCGTGGCCGCCGGGATCAGCAAGTATGCCGCCGATACCGGCGCCAGCGTGCCGGCCCGGGCCGCGCCAGACCGCCGCCTGGTGCTGGTGCCGGGGCAGGTGGAAGACGATATGTCGGTCAAGGCCGGCGGCCATGGTCTTGCCTCCAATCTCGAACTGGTGCGGCGTGCGCGCCTGGCCGAACCCGATGCCGAAATCTGGTTTCGGCCCCATCCCGATGTCGATGCCGGGCATCGCCGCGGCGCCGTGCCCGATGCGGCGATCCTGGCCCATGCCGATCGCGTGGTGCGCGGCGGCGGCATGGCGCCCTTGCTCGATGCGGTCGATGCCGTGCATGTTCTCACCTCGCTGGCCGGGTTCGAGGCGCTGATGCGCGGGCGCGCGGTGGTGTGCCATGGCACGCCGTTCTATGCCGGCTGGGGGCTGACGCGCGATCTGGCGCCGGTGCCCGATCGGCGCGGGCGCGCGCTGTCGCTCGATGCGCTGGTGGCGGGCGTGCTGATTCTCTATCCGCGCTATCTAGATCCGGTGACCGGCCTGCCATGCCCGCCGGAGGTTCTGGTCGATCGTATGGCCAGCGCCCGCGCCACCAACCGCCTGCGCTGGATCGCCCCCTTGCGCCGCATCCAGGGGCGGATCATGGCAACCCTGCGATGACCCAGATGATCCTCGACGTTTCCCGGCTCATTTCCCGGATGCACTATTCGACGCCATCGGGCGTCGATCGCGTGGAAATGGCCTATGTGCGCGGCCTGCTGGCGCGGTTCGGCCATGGGCTGGACTTTGCCGCCGTCCATCCCACCGGCCTCTATGGCCGCCTGCGTCGCGATGCGATCCTGCCCTATTTCGACGAGTTGGAACGCCGCTGGTCGCGCGAGGAAAACAGCCCGAACCGGCGCTCGGTCATTTCGAACCTGCCCCTGCTGTTCCAACTGCTGCCCCGGCGGGCGCGGGGCAGGGAAGAGCGCGCGGTCTATATCCAGGTTTCGCCGCACCATCTGGCCAAGGCCGGCAAGATCCGCCGCATCCTGGCGCAGGAGAACGCGCAGTTCGCCTGCCTGGTGCACGATCTCATTCCCATGGAATTTCCCGAATACGCCCGGCCCGATGGCGCGGCACTGCACCAGCGTCGGATCGAGACCGTAACCAGCCTGGCTGATCTGGTGATCGTCAATTCGGCCGCGACCGGGCGCGCGATGCAGCCGTGGATCGCGCGCTCGGGCCGGTCGATCGCGATGGCGGTGGCGCTGCTCGGCACCGTGCCGATGGCGCCGGCGACGCCGTGGACGGGCGATGGCCGCCCCTATTTCGTCTGCCTGGGCACGATCGAGCCGCGCAAGAACCACCTCCTGCTGCTGCATGTCTGGCGGCATCTGGCCGAAACCTTGCCAGCCGACCGCGTGCCCAAGCTGGTTATCATCGGCCGGCGCGGCTGGGAAAACGAGCAGGTGGTCGACCTCCTGGAGCGCTGCCCGGCGCTCAAGGGCCATGTCGAGGAATGGAGCGGTTGCCCCGATCGCCAGCTATCGGCGGTGCTCCGCGGCGCGAAGGGGCTGCTGATGCCCTCGTTCGCCGAAGGCTATGGCATGCCGGTGGCCGAGGCACTGGCTGTAGGCACGCCCGCGCTGTGCAGCGATATCGCCGCCTTGCGCGAGGTGGGCGGCCCCGTGGCGGACTATCTCGATCCGTTGGACGGGCCGGCCTGGACGCGGGCCATCGTGGATTTTGCCGAAGATGGGCCGATGCGCCAGGCACAGCTGCGCCGCATCCCTGGCTGGCACAATCCCACCTGGGACGAACACCTCGACACCGTCGTCGCGGCACTGGCGCGGCTCCCGGGCTGATGCATGGCTAGTCTGCGCAACGGCAGCGGCGGTCTGATCTCTTGAAAATTCACACGAAGACACGAAGGCACGAAGAAGTGCCCTTTCATCCTTCCTTCGTGCCTTGGTGTGAATCTTGAAGCCGGTGCGAGACTTTGCCGCAGTGCGAGGCTTTAAGAAGAAGCGGGACCCCGGATCAAGTCCGGGGTGACGACGGAAAGAAACGAATACATCTGCTTATCGTCACCCCGGACTTGATCCGGGGTCCCGCTCAATGCTGGAAACTCGCCCGGCGCAGCAGGCTCAGGCCGGCTGATTGGCGCGGTTGGCGGCCTGGCGGTTGATTGCGCGGGTGATGTCCTTGACGAAGCGCGAGTGGCGCACCGCCTTGAGGAAGATGTTCTGAATGAGATTGCCGGTAAAGCGGCAGGGGCGCTTGATCTGGATCAGCAGGATATAGCGATCCTCGTCGGTCTCGTTCCACACCTCGTGGTTGAACATGTCATCGAACAGGAAGGATTGGCCGTCTTCCCAGTGGAGCACGTGCAGTCGCTCGCCCTCTTCGAGGTTCATGCGGCACTTCTCGCGCTCGCGCGGGGCCTTGAGCGCGAGGTGATAGGTCAGCATGCCCTTGGTCATGCCGAAATGGCGGGGAATGTGGCCGCCTGCCTCCATGACCGAGAAATTGGCGGTGACGAGGCCGGGAACCGCTTCGATCAGGCGGGCGGTGATTGGCGCGCGCGCGGCGTTGGCGGCCATGCGATAGCCATAGCCCTTCAAGAAGAACGTGCGCCAGCGGCGGTCCTTGGCAATGCGGCCATGGTCGAACGACAGATCGCCAAGCGATGGGATGTCCTTGGCGCGGATCGCCAGGGCTTCGTCGCGAATGGCTTCCCAGTGCTGTTCAAGCTGCGCGATCCAGGGGAAGAATGCCTTGTCCTGCACCGCCGAATCCGGGATCAGCGAATTGCGCATTATTAGCGCATCGACCTTGGGCCGCAGCTCCTTGCCGATCTGATAGAGCGACTTGCCCAGCAGCGGTATTTTCCAGCCGCGCGCGTTGACGGTCTGCTGCCACTGCGAAGGTTGGCGTTCACCTGCCATGTGCGTCACTTCAGCGAGTTGATCCTGGTGGCGAACACCCGATCCCAGAAGATCGCCGAGACGGCATAGTTGCCGTGCCCATCCACGAAGTGGTGGCGCATGTGGTGCCGCTTGAGCGCCATGGCGATGCGGCCGCGCATCGGCCACTGGTGGCAGGCATAGTGCAGCGTGTCATAGACCACGTAGCCGCTGATAAAGCCGAGGAACAGCCAGCTGCCCGCCAGTCCGATCGCCAGCCACGCGGCCAGCCACAACACGCCCGCCACCGGCAGGCTAGCCGGCAGCGGCATGAGATCGCGCAGCCCGTCGTTGGGATTGTCGTGGTGGTTGCCGTGGATCAGGAACACGAATCGCTGCACCGCCGCGACATTGACATGCCAGTGGAACAGGAAGCGGTGCATGGCATATTCGAACAACGTCCAGCCCAGCAGGCCGGCACCGATCAGACCCAGCGCGTGAAGCGGGCTGGCCGTGCCCCAGGCAACCCAGGCAATTCCGGGCAGAATCATCGCCCAGGCGAGAGCGAACGTGCGCCACGAAATCAGCGTCAGGCGCTCAAGGCCGTCACTGCGAAACAGCCTGATGCGCTGCGGTATGTTTTCGGAAGAAAGCATCTTGATGATGCTGGACATCATCGCCCATGCATTGTCAAGCATTGATGCTGCTAAATGCTACTTCATTGCGACGACCGGAAGCCGTTACAAAAAGGACATAATACCGGTGGTTAATTACTCCAAATCGGTTTTAATTGTCGGGGCGTCGGGGGGATTGGGCACGGCCATCGCACAGCGTCTTGCCGGGCCCGATACCCTGCTTGTGCTGTGGGGCAGAGACCTTGCGCGCCTGCAAAATACTGCAACATTGTGCAGTGCAGCAGAAGCCGTAACGCAGACGCGTTCGCTGGACCTGCGCGATATTGCCGCCGCCCTGGCCGCGATCGCGGCAGACGATGCGGCCACGCCGTTCGACATGGTGGTCTTTGCCCAAGGGCGCGGTGACATTCGCGCCGCTGATGACCGTGTGGAGCAGCCTGGCCTGGTGACAGAGCTGGCCTTGGTTAATTTCACCGGCCCGGCCACGCTGGCTGCCGCGATGGGCCAGGCCATGGCAGCACGGGGCAAGGGGTGCATCGTCGTGATCGGTTCGGCCGCCGGGTTTCATTCCCTGCCCTTTGCCACGGCCTATGCCGGGACCAAGGCAGGCCTGGCGCGGTTTGCCGATGCACTGCGCCTGGCGCTGCGCGGCCATGGGGTCAGCGTCACGCTGGTATCACCGGGTTTCATCGATACGGCGGCCGGGCGCCAGGTGCCCGGTCCCAAGCCGATGCTGATGGCGCCCGACGTGGTTGCCGATCGCATCGTGCGCGCGGCCGAGCAGGGGCGCGCGCATCTCGTGCTGCCCTGGCCCTTCGTGGTGCTGCGCTGGTTGGATCGGCTGTTGCCACGGGCCTGGCGCGACCGGTTGCTGCTGTCGCTCGCGCCGCCGGCTTGAGTGCAAGGTGCGCTAGCGCGCGGGTTCCAGCATCATGTCGAGGATGGCGTGGTGCAGGCCGGCAGGCGTCAGGTCTGCCGCAGTGTCATCGCCGCGCATCGGCTGCCCTGCATCGTCGAACCGCATGATGACAAAGGGCGTGTGGCGCTTGCCCGCCGGCGTGGTGGCGCCGGGAATGCTGGGGCAGTGATCGCCGAAGAACACCAGCGCAGCCGGCTTTCCGCGTTGCCTTGCCAGTGCGGCAAGGCCATCGGCCAGGCGCGCCAGCATGGCATCGCTGTTGCGGACCAGGCGCAGATAGCCCGGCACCAGTTCTTCCTGGCCTTCGCCTGCCCAGGGGCCGTGGTTCTCGATCGTCACGGCATAGAGCAGCGTCGGCGCGCTGGCGGCCTGCAACGTGTCGAGGATCACGTCGGTCATTTCGGCATCGGTCACATAGCGGCCCTGATCCGGCGCGGGCGGGGCGAAGTGCGTCTCTCCCACCAGGCGGGCAAAGCCGCCTGCGGGCATGATGCGGTCGCGCCCGTAAAAGCGCATGTCGTGCGGGTGCAGAAACGCGCTGTCCCACCCGGCCGGGCGCAGCCGTGCCGGCAAGGCCCACGATCCTTCGCCCTGTGCGGTGAGGAATGGATCGAAGCGGCGAAAGCCCAGTTCGGCCTCTTCCCGCCCGAACAGCACGCCATATTCGGTGCGCATGGTATAGGCGCCAAAGCCGCTGACATGCAGGCGGCCGTGCTGCCAGGCCAGGCCGCGCGCCGCGTCGAGCCCGGGCAGCGCCAGCGCCGCATCATCGAACAGATCGGCCGGATCGGCAAAGCTTTCGCACTGGATCACCACCACCAGTTCGGGCGCATCGTCGCGCGCCGGGCGGCCTGACGCGGGGCAGGGCGGCGGGTCGCGCGTGTCGCGCCAGCGCCGCCAATAGAGCAGCAGCACCGGCACCAGGCCATGGCGGGCCACGTCGCCATGCGGGTCGGGGGTGGCGGCAATGGCCCGGAACGCTGGGCTGCGCGGGAGGATGGCGAGCATGCCGATCGCGCCCAGGGCTAGGGCAAGGCCGGCAAGATGCATCACCCCGTCGGCCCGGAACAGCAGGCAGAGCAGGGCGACCAGTGCGAGCGCGACCAGGCTGGCCACCGCGCGCTGCCACGGCGCCACGGCGGAGAGATAGAACTGCGGATGGCGAAACACCGCGCCGATCAGGGCGAGATCGGAAAACAGCAGCGGTTCGCCCAGCATGGTGTTCTTGGCGTTGGAGGCAACGGTGAACAGGGCGCCCAGCCCGAGGCTGAGCGCGCAGGCCACCAGGGGATTGCCGCAAAGCGCCAGGATCGCCCCGAACACGCCAAGCAGCACGCCAGCGTTGATCACCAGCCCGGGCACGCTGCGCAGGCCATGGCGCGGCCGCGGATGGACCAGCGCATCGAGCGCAGCGCCGCCGCAGACCAGCGCCAGCGCTGCGACAACAACCTGAAATATATGACTGTGCAACGTCACGCCTGTTCCATATCCGCGGCGTCACGGACTTACCCGGCTGCGCCGGCGCGGCTCATAGCCGGGGCGGCGCCGGCTGTCATCCACCACGCCGGGACGAATCGATCCGGTGTGGTGGCGGGAACTTGTGGTTGGCCATTCGCGCGGGTAACGCTTCGGGCAGAGGATCGGGGCGGGCGGCGAAGATGGCCGTGCCGCCGCGGCGGTCATCGGCGCGCCGGGTCTTCTCGACGGAGTATCGCTTTCGAATGCAAGAGTTGCCCATTGCGCCCGACACGGTCCGGGCTGCCGATATCACGCCCGATCACGACGGGGCGCCGCGCACGATCCTGCTGCTGCAAGGCCTGATGGGGCCGCTGTTCCACGAACTGGGCAAGGCCTTGCTGCGTGCCGGGCACACCGTGCACAAGATCAACTTCAACGGCGGCGATCGGCTGTTCTGGCGCCTGCCCAACGGCGTGGACTATCGCGATTCGCTGGAGCGCTGGCCGGCATTCTTTGCGCAGTTCCTGGCTGACAAGGGCGTGACCGACGTGGTGCTGTTCGGCGATTGCCGCGATCATCACCGCCCCGCCACCGGCATCTGCAAGGAGCGCGGCGTGCCGGTCCACGTGTTCGAGGAAGGCTATGTCAGGCCCGATTGGGTCACGCTGGAACTGGGCGGGGTGAACGGCAATTCCCGGCTGCCGAGCGACCCGGCGTGGTATCGCGCCACCGCTGCGACGCTGCCGCCGGTGCCACCCCATGCCCAGGTGCCATCCTCGTTCCGCCGCCGTGCGGCCGAGGGGCTGCTCTACAACTGCGCCGACGTGTTCACGCGGTGGCACTATCCGCACTGGACCAATCATCGCCCGTGGCATCCGCTGGTCGAGGCGATGGGCTGGTGGCGCAAGCTATCGCGCCGCAAGCTGCGCCAGCGCGAGGCCGATGCCCTGCTGCACCGCCTGGAAACAGCGGGAGAGCGCTATTTCCTGTTTCCGCTGCAACTCGATTCCGATGCGCAGATCCGCCTGCATTCACCGTTTGCCGGCATTGCCGACGCGCTGCGGCTGATCCTCGAATCCTTTGCCGCCAACGCCCCGGCCGATGTGCGGCTGGTGGTCAAGGAGCATCCGCTCGACAATGGGGTGCGCGATTGGCAGCAGGAGACGGCCGACCTGGCGCGCCTGTTCGGCGTGGCTGACCGGGTCGATTACCTGAGCATGGGCGATATCGTGCCGGTGACCCGCAGGGCGCTGGGCGTGGTGACCATCAACAGCACGAGCGGCACCCTGGCCCTGGCCGAGGGCATCCCCGTCGTGGCGCTGGGCCACGCGGTCTATGACATGCCCGATATCACCTATCAGGACGGCCTCGACGCGTTCTGGACCAACCCGGTGCCGCCCGACGCCACCACGTTCGCCGCGTTTCGCCGCGTGCTGATCGAGCGCTGCCTGATTCCGGGCGGGTTCTTTTCTGCGCCGGCGCTGCAAAAGGTGGTGCGCCACGCCGTAGCCCGGTTGGAGCGTCGACCGATCGCGCCGGAATAAGCCCCGGATTAAGCCGATGCGTTCCGTGCAAGTGACGCATGGGGAAAGCAGGGCGGGCTGCCTGCTCTCCTGCCCAAGCTGCACGACGCGGTGATCTGCCCATCGCTTCGCCGCTGTTAACGATCACTATGGCCGTGAAGCGTGCAAAAAAAAGGCCGATCTTGCGACCGGCCTTGGAAAGTTTGGGAGAGGATGCCTGAAAGGCCTGCTCTAGATGGGCCAGATCGCCGGGGCTGACAAATGCGAATAACGGCGTTGCAGTTGCATTTCGCGCAATTGTCATATTTATAGACAGTGTTTGCGGGGCTTGGGTTCCGGCAGCAAAGTCGGCTAGAGTGCGCAAGGCGATGGAAGGGAGCGCTTGAGCCATGACCGAAAGCCTGGCCTGGCCCAGCCTGCGGCAGTTGCGCTGCCTGGTTGCCTTGGCCGATTGCGGCAATTTCACCCGGGGCGCGGCGGCGATGGGTGTGTCGCAGCCCTCGTTCTCGCAACAGATCCACCTGCTGGAAGGGTTGCTGGGCGGCGCCGTGGCCGAACGGGGCGGGCGCATGGTGCTGACGCCGCTGGGCCGCGAGGCGGCGGCGGCGGCGCGGCGCGTGCTGACCGAGGCCGAAGGCTTTGCCGATCTCGCCCGGCGCCATCGCCAGGGCGAACTGGCCGGCACGCTGCGCCTGGGCGTCTCGCCCACGCTCGGGCCCTATATCCTGCCGCAACTGGTGGCGCGGCTGCACGCCACGCATCCCGATCTCAAGGTGCACGTGCGCGAAGGATTGCCCGATGCCCTGCTCGACCATCTGGGCGATGGGCGCCATGATACCGTGCTGGTGCAACTGCCCGTCACCGACGCGCGCTTTCATATCGAGCGGCTGTTTCGTGAACCGATGTTTCTGGCGATGGCGGCCGACGATCCCATGGCGGCGGTGCGCGTGGTGCGGCCCGAGCATCTCGCCGGGCGCGGTCTCTTGACCATGCAACCCGAATACCGGCTGAGCCAACAGGTGGCAGCCCTGGCCGAACGCTGCGGCGCGCAGGTCTTGCGCGATTACGAGGGAACCAGCCTCGATGCGGTGCGGCAGATGGCCGGAATGGGCATGGGGCTGGCCCTTTTGCCCGAACTCTATGTGCGCCAGGAAATCGCCGAGGGCGGTGACGTGGTGGTGCGCCCCTTTGCCGGCGGGCGTCCCTATCGCGAGATCGGGCTGATCTGGCGCATCGGCGCGGGTCGGTCGGGCGACCTCATGCTCCTCGCCGAGACATTGCGGAGCATTGCCCAGCGATAGGAAAAACCTATCGGATCGATAGGTGACCACCGTATTGGCGGATCACGCGGCGATCGTCATCTTGATGGGCACACCTTTAGCCCGCCAAGGAAAGCCGCCCGTTCATGGACGCCCGCGACCATACCGCCGCCCATTCGCCACACCATCACGGCGCCCACCATAGCCACCGTCCCACCATGCGCGACCTGCGCCGCTGGGCCAGCCTGGTCATGGCGCCCGACAAGGCTTTTATCCGCCTGGCGCTAGTATTCGGCGCGGCGATCTCGCTCTTGTCGCTGGCCACGCCGATCTCGGTGCAGCTGCTGATCAATGCAGTGGCCAA
The DNA here is from genome assembly GCF_003058045.1 of Novosphingobium sp. GV079. NCBI lineage: Bacteria > Pseudomonadati > Pseudomonadota > Alphaproteobacteria > Sphingomonadales > Sphingomonadaceae > Novosphingobium > Novosphingobium sp. GV079. Next base: position 163,230 of record NZ_QBUE01000007.1, read on the forward strand.
CATCGCGCTGCCCGCGCCGCTGTTCACGCTCGCCCTGGTGCTCTTTGCCCTGCTGCTGCTAGCAGGCGCGCTGATGGCGCTACGCGTGGCGGTGATGGCGCGGTTCGAGCAGCGCTTCTTTGCGCGGCTGATGGCGGAGATCACCACGCGGGCGATCCACGCGCAGAACCCGTTCTTCGTCGATGCACGGCACGGCGATCTGTTCAACCGCTTCTTCGACATGGGCACGGTGCAAAAGGCGCTGACCAGCCTGGTCATCGGCGGCTTTGCCATCGTGCTGCAAAGCCTGGTCGGGCTGGTGGTGACGAGTTTCTATCACCCGTTCTTCCTGGCGTTCAACGTGGTGTTGGTCCTGGTCGTGCTGGTGATCTGGCGCGCCTGGCTGCTGCCCTCGCTCGACAGCGCCGTGGCCAAGAGCCACGCCAAGCATGCCGCCGCGCACTGGCTGGAAAGCCTGGGCGCCTCCAACGGGTTCTACAAATCCGGTCGCCATATCAGCTTTGCGATCGACCGCAGCGAGGCGATGACCGCCACTTATGTGGCCGCGCACCGCCGCCATTTCCGCCACACCTTCAGCCAGACGCTGTGCCTCCTGCTGCTCTATGCGCTGGCCAGCGCCGGTCTGCTCGCGATGGGTGGCTGGCTGATCCTGCAGGGCGAGCTTTCGGTGGGGCAATTGGTTGCGGCCGAACTGATCCTGTCGGGCGTGTTCTATGGCATTGCCCAACTCGGCGGCTATCTTGAAGTGTTCTACGACTTGGCCGCAGGCCTGGAGGAACTCGCTCTGTTCTGGGACGTGCCACAGGAAGCGCCGCCGGCAGCCGATGCCATCGGCCCGGCCCACGGCGCGATCCGCTTCCAGGGCGTGGTCCTGGGCAATCATCGCCTCGACTTTGCGATCGACAGCGGCGAGCACGTCGGCGTGCTGGCCGCGCCTGGGGTGGAGCGCAGTGTCGCCACCCTGCTCAAGCGGCTGACCACGCCCGAGCGCGGGCTGGTGCGCGTGGGCGGCGCAGACCTGGGCAGTTTCGACATGGTGCGCCTGCGGGCCGATGTGATCGTGCTCGATCGACCGACGATCGTGGAAATGACCGTGCGTGATTACCTGCGGCTATCGGGATCAGGGCGTGCCGATACGCAGTGGCAGGGCGGGGCGATGCTCGACGCCTTGGCGCTGGTCGGGCTGGAAGAGCGTGTCAGCGCTTTGCCCCAGGGCCTCGATACCATGCTGTCGAGTTCGGGCTGGCCGCTGGCGGTAGGGGAAACCATGCTGCTCAAGCTGGCCGGCGCAATCCTCGCCAGCCCGCGCGTGCTGATGCTCTCTCCGCTTTACGACATGCTCGACCCGGCGCGTCTTTCCCGCGTGCTGAACGCCTTGCGCCCGCAGGGCACCACCGTGCTGCATTTTACCGACCGGCCGGGTGGGCCAGCCCACGATGCCTGGCTGCGCCTAGGCGAAACCGCGCAGCAGCGCAGCGCTGATCGCCCCGCTGTTGAACCCGTCGCCCCGCCCACTGCCGGCAAGGAGGATTGAGCCATGGCCAGCCATGCCCAAGACATGACGCGCTTTTCCACGCTGGCCAGCCTGCGACCCCCGCGCACGGCGGTGGCGGTGGCCTGGATGATCGGCATTGCCATTCCGCTGGTGGTGCTGGGCCTGCTGCTCGTGCCTTGGGTGCAGACGGCGCCGGGCACGGGGCAGATCGTCGCGCTCGATCCGGCAGACCGGGTGCAGCAGGTGACCGCGTTGGTGCCCGGCCGGGTCGAGCGCTGGTACGTGACCGATGGGCAAAGCGTGAAAGCCGGAGACCCGATCGCGCGGGTGGTGGACAACGATCCTGGCCTGCTCGAACGCCTGGCGGCAGAGCGCGCGCAAGTGTTGGCGCAGATCGCCGCCAGCGAACAGGCCATGGCCGTGGCGCGGATCGATGTGGGCCGCTCTGCCCAGTTGCTGGCCGATGGCCTGGCCGCGCGGCGCGATTTTGAAAACGCGCAGATCAAGGTCGCCGAACATGGCGCCAAGCTGGCCGAGGCGCGCGCCAAGCTCAGCCGCGTCGACATTGCCCGCACGCGCCAGTCGGCGCAGCTGGTGCGCGCGCCGCGCGATGGGCGCATCCAGTCGCTCAATACGGCGGCCGGTGCCACGCTGGTAAGCGCGGGTGATTGGCTGGCCACGGTGGCGCCGGAAAGCGCGGTGCGCGTGGTGGAACTGATGGTCGATGGCCGCGATGTGGCGCTGGTGCGGCGCGGCCAGCCGGTGCGGCTGCATTTCGAAGGCTGGCCAGCGATCCAGTTCAGCGGCTGGCCCTCGGTGGCGCAGGGCATGTTCGATGGGCGCGTGCGCAGCATCGATCCTTCGGCCCAGGCCAGCGGCCTGTTCCGCGTGCTGGTGGAACCGATGCCGGGCAAGCCGGCCTGGCCCGGCAACCAGTTCACCCGCCTGGGTTCGCGCGTGCGCGGCTGGATCCAGATGGAAACCGTCTCGGTCGGTTATGAACTGTGGCGCCAGCTCAACGATTTCCCGCTGGAATTCCAGCGCCCGGTGGAAACCGGCCCGCGCAAGGGCGCCGGCAAAGGCCTGGCCGACAAGGACGCGGCCAAGAAGGCCAAGCCCGCCAAGGATAGCACCAAGGACGGCGGGGAGGAAGAAAAGTGATCCGCACACTGCTCGCTGTTGCCGCTCTGCTGTGCAGCCAGGCGGCCTGGGCCGGCGAACTCACCCTCGATACCGTGCTGCGCGCCTCGGCCCGGCATCAGCCGCTGGTGCTGGAAGCCATGGCCCGCCAGCGCGCGGCCGATGCGCGCACGCTGGCTGCGCAAGGCCTGTTCGACATGGTCTTCGATGCCGAAGTGCAGGCGCGCCCGCTGGGCTATTACGACAATGCCCTGGCCGAGGCGAAGCTGACCCGGCCGTTCGCTACCAATGGTGGCCAGGTCTATGGCGGCTATCGCGTGTCGAGCGGGCGCTTTGCCGTCTATGACGGCAAGAACGTGACCAATGCTCTAGGCGAAGTGCGCGCCGGCGCCGTGTTTTCCCTGCTGCGCGATCGGCTGGTGGATGAACGCCGCACCAAGCTGGCGCAGGCGCAGGCCGATGCTGAGATCGCCGGGCTGGACCAGGCGATGGTGATGATCGGCGTGCAGCGCCGCGCGGCCGATGCCTATCAGCAGTGGGTGGCGGCTGGTCTGCGCATGCGCACTTATCGCGATCTGCTGGCCCTGGCGCGCGAACGCCAGGCCTCGATCGAGCGGCAGGTGACGCTGGGCGCGCGCCCGGCGGTGCTGGCTGTGGAAAACCGCCAGAACATCGTGCGCCGCGAAGCGCTGCTGGTGCGTGCCGAACAGGATCTGGCCGTGGCGGCACAGGCGCTTTCACTGTTCTGGCGCGATGATCTGGGCCAGCCGGTGGTGGCCCAGCCGGAAGACTTGCCCGCGGCCTTTCCCGAAGGAGTGGCGCCGCGCCTGGCGGATACCGCCACGGTCCTGGCTGGCCGGCCCGATCTGCAGATCCTGCTGAACCGGGCCGAGCAGGCGCGGTTGCGCGGTGACCTTGCCGGCAACGATCTGCTCCCCCGGCTCGATCTGCGGGTCGAGGCAGCCAAGGATTTCGGCAATGGCAGCCCCACGCGCGCGCCGGGCGAGGTGATGTTCGGGGTGCGCCTGTCGATGCCGCTGGAACAGCGCGCCGCGCGCGGCCGCCTGGCCGAGGCACAGGCCGATGCCGACGCGCTCACGCACCGCCTGCGCCTGGCCGAGCAGCAGATCACCGCCGATCTTGCCAGCCTGCGCGTGCAGGTCAGCGGAGCCGAGCGCCTGGCCACGCTGGCCGGCGACGAGGCAGGCCTGGCCCGCCGCATGGCCGAAGCCGAACGCCGCCGCTTTGCCCTTGGCGCCAGCGATTTCCTGCCGGTGAACCTGCGCGAGGAAGCCGCCGCCGACGCACAACTGCGCCAGATCGACGCCCAATACCGCCACGCCGCTGCCCGTGCCGAACTCGCCGCCAGCCTGATGGACAGCGCCAGCCTGGGCCTGGATTGACCGGTTGCTCGGCTTTCCACCGAATAGCGGTAGCTTCAAGGCCTGGGTCCACTATGATCGGCCCAATGGCATATCGATGGCGATCGTGCCACGGATCGCGGAGTGTAGGCCGATCGTGCGTGTGCGGACAATCGATCTCAGCGTCGGGTATTTCGGGCTGCAGATCGCGTTCGGTATCCAGAGTGCCAGCCTGAGCCGGGTTTTCCAGGGCCTGGGCGCGTCGGTCGATCAACTGGCCATCCTGTGGTTGGCCGGGCCAGTGACCGGGTTGCTGGTGCAGCCGGTGGTTGGCGCGCTGAGCGATCGGGCGCCCACGCGGTTCGGGCGGCGGCGGCCCTATATCCTGCTGTCGGCGCTGGTGGTGATCGCGGCACTGGCCGCCTTGCCGCTGGCATCGTCGCTGGTGGTGGCGGTGGCGGCGGTGTGGCTGCTCGAAGCGGCGATGAACGCGCTGCATGCGCCCTATCGCGCGCTGGTGGCCGATACATTGCCGCCCGACGAACACGCGCGAGGCTATGCGATGCAGACCGTTTTCATCGGGCTGGGCGCGCTGGCGGGCGCCTGCGCACCGATCCTGCTGGCCTGGGGCGGCTGGTCCAATGTTGCGCTGCCGGGCCAGACCGCACCCTCGATCCGCGTTGCATTCGTTGCCGCTGCCATCGCCGTGGCGCTGTCGGTGGGCTGGACTGTGGCGCGGGTGCAGGAACCCCCGGCCAGTGGCGCCGGGGATGACAAAGCGAGGGCCGCGATGGGCCGCAAAGCGGAAGTCGCCGCGCTGTGGCACGCGCTGCGGCCCGTGGCGGTGATCCAGTTTTTCAGCTGGTTCGGGCTCTATCTGTTGTGGGTCTATGCCACGCCGGTAGTCGCCGCGCAGCTTTATTGTGCCACGTCGCCATTCGACGCGGCCTATGGCAAAGGGGCAGACTTCGTGGGCGTGCTGTTCGGCACCTACAACGGCGTTGCCGGGGTGTTTGCCTTCCTGCTGCCCAGGCTGTTCCGCCGCTTTGGCGTCACCCGTGTGCATGCCGCGGCGCTGGCGCTGGGGGCAGCGGGGCTGAGTGGTTTGGCGTTGCTCACCCATCCTGCCGGGCTGATCGGTTGCGCGGTCCTGATCGGCATCGCCTATGCCTCGATCCTCAGCGCGCCGTTCGTGCTGGCTGGGCGGGCGGTATCGAGTGCGACGGCGGGCATGTTCATCGGGGTGATGAACATCTTCATCGTGGTGCCGCAGCTGTTTGCCGGGGTGAGCATGGGCTGGGTCATCGCGCATCTGCTCGGCGGACTGGCCTGGCCGGTGCTGCCCTTGGCGGGAGGCTTGATGGCGACCGGTGCACTGCTGAGCCTGTGTCTGTCAGGCATGGACGAGCGCGATGCCACAGCGTAATGCAAGTTAATGCAAATTCTGGGCAGATCATGGCGCGGGTAAAGCGCGGCGGGCCAACGCTGGGCGGTGTTGCCGCAGAAGCAGGTGTATCGGTGGCGACCGTATCGCGCGTGCTGACCGGGCACAGCGCGATCAGCGAAGAGACGCGCGAGCGTGTGCTGAGCACCGCTGACCGGCTGGGCTATGTTCACGTGCCGCAGCGGGTGCGCCGGCATCAAACATCGCTGTCAGAGCAGATCTCCCTGGTCGTGCCGGTGGCAACCGCGCACGGCAGCCAGTTGGCCAACCCTTTCGAACTGGCGCTGATCGGCGGTGTTGGCACTGCGCTGCGCGAGCGGCGGCGCGATGTCTCGATCGTGTGGCAAACACCCTATGACGATGCCACGCTGGCGCAGTTTTTGGACCAGAGCGCCTATGCCGGGACGATCTTCCTGGGTCAGTCGCAGTTTCACGATACGCTCAACCGGTATGCCACCATGGGCAAGCCGCTGGTGGCCTGGGGGGTGGAAGTGGCGGGGCAAAGCTATTGCTCGATCGGCAGCGACAATCATGAGGGCGGTTTCCAGGCCACGGCGCATCTGTTGCGCAAAGGGCGGCGGCGCATCGCCTTTATCGGTGCAATGCCGCCCATCCCTGCCGCCCGCACGCCGTTTTCGCAGATCGCGATCCGGCTCGACGGCTATCGCGCGGCACTGGCTGCGCACGATGTGCCGTTTGATCCCGACATGGTGCAGACGCCGACGGCCGGGCAGTTTGAGGGGGCAGAGGCGGTCGACAATCTGCTCGAGCGGGGCATCGCATTCGATGCGATCGTTGCCGCATCTGACCTGGTGGCGCTTGGCGCGATCCAGACGCTGCGGCAGCGCGGCATCCGCGTGCCCGATGATGTTGCGGTGATCGGCTATGACGATATCGACGCAGCCGCGCTGTCGACGCCCGGGCTCACCACCATCCGGCAGGATGTGATCAAGGCGGGCAATCTGCTGGTGGCCAAGCTGCTGCGCATCATCGACGGCCATCGCGCCAAGTCGGAGCGGTTGCCGACGAACTTGATGATTCGGGAATCCTGCGGGCGCTGAGCATCTGTCGTTTGTGCAAAATAATGATGATGTTCATGCTTAAGGCGCTGGAAAAGTTACCATAAAATCAGATATTATGTGCCTCGCCGTGTAAATTGCAATCGTTTGCAGAAAATATTTGCATAAGTTTGCAAGTCGGGTCACTTTCCCTCGCATCAGGTGTGCCGCCCAGCAGAGGCGTCTAGGAGGGGATTATCATGCGTGCATGTCGTTTGGCATTGATGGCTTCGGTTGCGTGGATGGGGCCGATGACCCCCGCGCTGGCGCAATCCGCCCCGTCTTCAGCAACTCAGTCTTCGGCTACCCAGTCTGCCGCTGCCGCCGACGCGCCCGCCGCCGGCGCGGCACAGGGCAGCGACCTTGGTCTCAACGAGATCATCGTGACCGGTACGCGCACGGGCACCCGCAAGTTCGAAACATCGTACGCCATCACCACCATCGATCCGCAGGCGATCGCGCAGAAGGCGCCGCTCGGGATTGCCGATCTTATCGCCTCGACGCCGGGTATCTATGTCGAAAGCTCGGGCGGGGAAGTTGGCAACAACGTCTATTCGCGCGGTCTGCCGGCCGACAACTATCGCTATCTGCCGCTGCTCGAAGATGGCCTGCCGGTGTGGGAGGAAGGGGCAGGGGCCTTCACCAATGCCGACGAGTTCTTCCGTGTCGATGCTACGATCGACTCGCTCCAGATCGTGCGCGGCGGCTCGGCCTCGATCACCGCGTCGAATGCCCCGGGCGGCGTGGTCAACGTATTGACCAAGCGCCCGACCCGCACATTCCAGGGCATGGTCAAGAGCGAGATCGGCGATTGGGATCATTATCGTCTCGATGCCAATGTCTCGGGCCCGCTGACCGATCGCCTGTCGTTTGCGATCGGCGGGTTCTATCGCGAGGACAATGGCCTCAGGGACCCCGGCTTTACCGGCAACAAGGGTGGCCAGTTCCGCGTTGGCCTGCAGTATGACTTTGTCGATAGCGGCTCGCTGTTCGTCAGCTATCGCAAGCTCAACGACAAGAACATCTTCTATACCGCCATTCCGCTGGCCAGCCCCAGCCAGGGCCTGCCGGGCCTTGATGCCGGCACGGGAACGCTGGTCAACAATGCCTTTGGCCGGCTGACCGTGCCCGATGGCAACGGCGTGTTCGACAAGAATGTCGATCTCACCCAAGGCATCCACACCAACACCGACACTTTTACCGCCATCTTCAACAAACCGCTGGGCGATGGCTGGGAGATCAACGACCGCGCGCGCTACACGTCTGGCACGGTTGATTTCAACGGACTGTTCAGTTCCGGCGTCGCCACCAGCCAGGGCTTTCTGGCGAACGCGCTGACCCGCTTGCAGGCCGCGCGGCCCGACACCGTATCGGCCGTCTATCGCGATGCCAGCAATGGCCAGACGGTGGCGGCATCGGCGCTGGGCAATCAGCTTGCCCTGACCGAGAGCATTTTCAACACCGTGGTGAACGTCAAGAACGTGATCAACGATCTGACCATCACCAAAAAGCTCGACACCGGCATGGGCCAGCATACCCTGACCGCTGGCTATTACTTCAGCCATTTCAACCAGACGCAAAACTGGAACTGGAACGATATCCTGGTCGAAGGCGTCAACCGTCCGCGCTATTTCGACGTGGTCGGGCTGAACGCCGCGGGGCAGCAAACCGTGGCGCTGACCAAGGACGGGCTGCTCAATCTGCACAGCAATTTGCAGCGTTTCCATGATGATGTGACGGTCAATGCGCTGTACCTGACCGATGCCTGGCAGGTTACCAACAAGCTGCGCATCGATCTGGGGGCGCGGTATCACCATGTCGCCAAGGAAGGCACGATTGCGCAGACCACCAGCGCCAACCTGGGTGATCCCTCGACCATTGCCGATGACAACGTGCTGGTCTTCACCGGCGCCAACACGCAATATCGGTTCAAGACCGGGCAATGGGCCTTTTCTGCTGGCGCCAATTATGAGTTCAGCAAGCGCGTTGCGGCCTTTGCCCGCTATAGCCGCAGCTTCCGCGTGACGCCGGAGTTCGTTCAGTGGTTTGGCGGCGTGCCGGTGGAAAACCGTATCGACCTGGTCGAAGGCGGCGTGAAATACGCAACGCGGCCGTTCTCGGCCTTTGTCACGCTGTTCTATAACCGGTTTCCCAACGTCGCCTTCCAGACGACCGTTGCCGGGCCGAATGGCCAGGCGCAGACCATCAACCAGAAGGCAGCGGCGGAATCGCGCGGTATCGAGGTCGAACTTTCGCTGCGTCCGGCCGATTTCTTCGAACTGGCAGCCAGCGGCAATTACCAGAAGATCACCTATACCAGCTTTGCCGGACAGGACGCGAACGGCCCGTTCGATTTTAGCGGCAACCAGATCGTGCGCCAGCCAGAGGTGCAGTTCTCGATCCGGCCAACGCTGCACCTGCTGCGCGACCGGGTGAACATCTTTGGGGAGGCGGCCTACACCGGCAAGCGTTATGTCGACGTGGCCAATACCATCGTCCTGCCGCACTATACCGAGGTGCGGCTGGGTGCGAACTGGAAGATCACCGACGCGCTTCAGGCCCAGGTGGTGGCGACCAACCTGTTCAACACCGTTGGCTTGACCGAGGGCAATCCGCGCGCCGGCTCGATCGTCGGGGTACAGGAAACCGCGTTCCAGGGTCGCCCGATCTTTGGCCGCCGCGTTCGCGCCAGCCTGACGTATAACTTCTGATGGAACAGCGGCTTGGCATGATCGCCGGGATCGCGGCGCTGGTCGTGGCCACTCCTGCCCTGGGGCAGGAGTGGCATACGGTCACCTCGCCCGATGGCCGGATTGTGGTTGACCTGGCGGTCGACCATGGCGAGGCGGTGTACCGTGCGCGGTATAACGGCAAACCGATCCTCGATCGTTCGCGGCTGGGCTTCCGGTTCAAGGATGCCGCGCCGATCGATCATGACCTCGCGCTGGTGGCGAGCCGGGCGACCGAACTTGACCGGCCCTGGACCCAGCCATGGGGCGAACGCCGGCAGATGCGCGAACACTATCGCGGCCTGGTTGCCACGCTTGCCGCGCCAGACGGCCGCAAGCTGGGCGTCGAAATCCGCGTGTTCGATGATGGCTTCGGTTTCCGCTATACCCTGCCAGGCTCGGCGCAGCAGCCGCTGGTGATCAGCGACGAGGAGACCGAGTTCCACTTCGCGCAGAATTACCGCGCCTGGTCGATCCCGGCCTATCGCGAGAAATACAGCGAGTACGAATACAGCCGCTCGGCGCTGTCCGCGATCCAGACTGCGCAGACGCCGCTGACCCTCGAAGGCGATGGCGTTGCGCTGGCAGTGCACGAGGCGGCGTTGGTCGATTTCCCGTCGATGAACCTGCGCATGCCCGATGAAAACAGCCGCACTCTCAAGGCCGATCTCTCACCCTGGTCCAATGGTGATCGGGCGCGGACGCATGGTGGAGCGGTAACCCCGTGGCGGGTGGTGATGGTGGCGCCCGACGCAGCGCATCTGGCGGATTCGACGATTGTCCTCAATCTCAACGAGCCCAACCGCCTGGGTGACGTATCCTGGGTGAAGCCCGAAAAATACATCGGCATCTTCTGGGCCATGCACACCGGGTTGTTGACCTGGGAGCCGGGGCCGAAGCTGGGTGCCACCACCGCGCGGGCCAAATCCTATATCGATTGGGCGGCGCAGCATGGCATTGCCGGCGTGCTGGTCGAAGGCTGGAACGTGGGCTGGGACGTGCCGGAATGGTGGAAGAACGGCCATTCCCGTTTCGTGTTCGACCGCGCCCAACCGGCCTTCGATATGGCCGAAGTATCCGCCTATGCCCGCGCCAAGGGGGTGGACCTGATCGGCCATCACGAAACCGGCGCGCAGGTGAAGGACTATCTCAGCCAGCTTGAGCCCGCGCTCGATTACTACGATCGCTATGGCGTGCGTGCGATCAAGCTGGGCTACGTCGGCACGCGGCTCGACCAGACCGAATGGCCCGACAGCCAATACGCGGTGCAGAGCCTGCAAACGGTCGTCGCCGCGGCGGCACGGCATCATATCGCCATCTTCCCGCATGAACCGGTCAAGGATACCGGCCTGCGCCGCACCTGGCCCAATCTGATGAGCCGCGAAGGCGCGCGGGGGCAGGAGTATAACGGCGGCAGCCCCGATGGCGGCAATGCACCCGACCATACCACCATCCTGCCGTTCACGCGGCTGCTGTCTGGCCCGTTCGATTACACGCCCGGCGTGGTCCATTTCGATTATCGCGCCAACCGGCCTGACAACCGCGTGCCGTCCACGCTGGCCAACCAGCTGGCGCTCTATGTCGTGTTGTATAGCCCGGTGCAGATGGCGGTTGACCTGCCCGAGCATTATGACGAGCACGCCGACGCCTTTCGCTTTATCCACGATGTCCCGACCGATTGGGAGGAAAGCCGCACGCTGCAGGGCGCGATTGGCGAATACGCGGTTGTTGCCCGGCGCGATCGGCATAGCCCGGATTGGTATCTGGGCGCGATCACCAATGATACCGCCCGCAGGCTGACCGTCCCGCTCGATTTCCTCGACGCCGGCGCGCGGTATGAAGCGACGATCTATGCTGATGGCCCGGGCGCGGACTGGCGCACCGCACCCGAAAAGGTTGCGATCCGCCGGCAAACGGTTACGGCGCGAGACACCCTTTCGCTTGAACTGGCGCGGGGCGGGGGGCAGGCGATCCGGTTTCGCATGCTGCGCTGATAGTCGATCAGCCTGGGCGGCTTGGACAAATTACGCAACCCCTGCCGGGCTGGACCAAAAACCGCACAGACTGCCATGTTTGAGTTCGCAACTTAATCTTCCGGTGCGATTCGGACAAAGACGCCGTCGTGTTCGGCCGACAGGCGGACTTGGCACGATAGCCGTGAATTGGCGCTACGGTGGGCAGAGGAGTCGAGCAGATCATCCTCGTCGCCCGAAATGCCGCTTTGGCCCAGCGGGCCTTCGACATAGACATGACATGTGGCGCACGAGCAGCAGCCACCACACAGGGCCAGCAACTGGTCGAAGCCATTGTCGCGAATGGCTTCCATCAGCGAAGTATCGGTATTGGCTGAAATCGCGGTGGTATTGCCCTGACGATCCACAATATTAAGTGTGATCACGAATATAAAGCCCTTGGAATGTGATCGTGCGGGCGCGTACCCAGACGCGCCCGACACAGTTTCAGTTGGTTTTCCAGCGCAAGATGAATGGCTCGCATCCGCCGACTATGCCGCCGCGGTGGCGCAGCGTCTGTCCCGGTTCCAATTCGAACTGAGGAATGCGGGCAAACCACTCCTCAAGCAGCACTTTCATTTCCATGCGCGCCAGGAATTGGCCCGGGCAGGTATGGTGGCCGCTGCCGAAGACAATATGGTTGCGCACCTTGCGGTCGAGGTCGAAATCCAGCGGCCGTTCGTTCATTTTGGGGCTCAGCGCGTACAGTTCGGTGGGTGCGACCACCATGTCTCCCGCGCGCAATTGCACTCCATCGACCACGGTATCGGCGATCACTTCGCGCGCGGAAGAAACCAGCGGCAGGCGACGCAGAGACTCGTTGATCGCGGCGTGATGGAGGCCGTGATCGGTGGCGAGGCGGGCTTGGATGTCCGGCGCTTGGGCCAGGGCTCGCATGGTAAAGCTCATGAAGTTCACCACCGTGTCCAGCCCGCCGACCAGCACCTGGATTGCCAGGCGGGCTGCCTCGCTCAGCGTCATTGGGCGGCCGTTGACTTCGCTCGTCGCGATATGAGTCAGCAGGTCGTCCCCGCCTGAAGCGCGCCGCTCCTCCAGGATTGGCGCGACATAGGCCTTGAACGCCTCGGTCGCCTGGGCCGGGGTGATGCTGCCGTCGGGGCGGGTGAACTGGTCGGCCAAGTGCTTGAGCCGGGGAAGATGCTCCACCGGCAAATCGACCAGTTCCATGAATACCCGCAAGGGCAGCTGTTCTGCGAACTCATGCACGAAATCGCAGCGTCCATTGGCGACAAAGCCGTCGATGAGGTCGGCCGTCAGCTTGCGCACCTTGGGCTCCAGCGGGTGGATTGCCGCACCATAGAGCTTGTCGTTCAAGACTTTGCGAAATGGACGATGCTCGGGCGGATCGAGCGAAAGCGGAATGAATTCGGCATAGGCTTCGCCTGCGGTCGACTTGGGCACCAGCACCACGCGGCTGGAAAAGCGCGTTGCGTCGGAATAGACTTGGCCGATCAGTTCTGGCGAAAGGGCGATCCAGTGCCCTTCGTTGTGCGGGGTCCACACGATCTCGTGTGGTGTCGATTGCTGCAACTCGGCCCAGGCCACGTGCAAGTCGAACTGGCCATGGAACGGGTTGTAGATATCGAAGTCGACGATCCGGTCCGGCGGCAGATCGACCGCCGGTGTGGCGAGAGTGGCGGTGTCGGTCATTCAAGCCTCCGCCTTGGCAAATGCGCCGCTGGGGAGTTTGGGCGCGATATCCTGCGCCAGGCGGCGCATCGATTCGTTCCAGGGCGTGGGATTGTCGATGTAGTCGTAGCTGTAGAGCAGCATGGTGCCGAAGCCCCCGCCGAGCTTGTCAGTCCAGGCTTCCAGCTTTTCGGCCACGGTCTCGGGCGAACCGACGATCCAGAAGTTGTCGGCCAGGAATTCGGGCGTAACGTCGGAAACAGACTTGTCGGTCCCCTCGACCAGCGCTTCGGCAATGCCGAATGAGTGGTAGGTGGGCAGCAGATATTCGGTCCACGCCCGGCCCATACCCCCTTCCAGGGCCAGTTTGCGCGCCTCGGCATCGGTATCTGCAACGAACACGTCGCGTACCACGCGGTGCTTGGTGCGGTCTCCCGGGCGTCCGGCCTCCGCTGCTGCCTTGGCGAAGATATCGAAATGGTCGAGCAGCGCCGAATTGCTCGAGAACACCGAGCAGGGCGAATACCCGTGGGCGCCGGCATAGCGGATTGAGGGAGAATTGGGGCTGAGACCGGTCATCGCCATCGGCATGGTGCCACCCCATGGCTTCTGATCGCGCACCGGGTGCGCCGCATCACCCTCGGGCAGGCCGGCATTCCAGAATTCGCCTTCATATTCGAAGGGTTCGCCCTTCCACACCATTTCCATGATCTTGACGGACTCGCCCATCATGCGGTGGTTCTTCGACATGTCCTTGATGCCGCGCAGCCGCGCATCGCTGGGATAGGCGCCGGGCGCCACGCCCATCTGGTAGCGGCCCTTGAGGATGTGGCTGAGCCAGGCGGCCTGGGCGGCCAGCGTGGCGGGGTGGTAATAGGGCAGCAGGTGGGCCAGCGGGCCCAGCTTGATCCGTTCGGTTTGGCGCGCAGCGGCGGCGATCACCAGTTCCGGGCTGGGAATGGCTTCCCAGTTCAGCGTGATGTGCTCACCGATCCAGTATTCGCTGAAACCCGCCTGATCGGCCGTAACAGCCTGCGCGACGGCCCAGTCGAACACTTCGGCGGGCGTGCGCTCGGGTGGCAGGAACGGCGTCTGGAACATACCAATTTCCATGGCATCTCTCTCCTTTGTGGATCAGCGTCGGGCGGCTGAATTATTACAGTTGTAATATGGATATGCCGTTTATGCCGATTCGTCCAATCATAATTCGGCGATATCGATGGAAATTAGCACATACGTTATAGCGTTGACATTTTATCCGGCCAGATTAGGCCCTTGGTGATGCCCACCACGACCGCCCCAGCCCGCAAGGTCCGTCCGCTAGCCACCGGCACGCGCGAACGGTTGATTCTGGAAGCAGAGGCGTTGTTTGGCGAGCGCGGCATCGATGGCGTGACGATGCGGATGATCTGTGAAGCGGCAAACCAGAAATTTGCCGGTTCAGTGCAGTATCATTTCGGGGACCAGCTCGGGCTGCTCTATGCCGTGTTCGAATATCGCGAGGAGCAACTTCAGCCGCAGCGCGAAGCGTTGCTCAAGGCTGGACGCAAGACGGGACAGCTGGACAATTTGCGCTATCTTTTGCGGATTTTGTTCGAGCCCAATTTTGCCATGTATGAAGAAAAGGGCGTCATTTCCTATATGCGGTGCCATGCGGCCTATCTGGCGACGCACCGGCCACGTGGCGTGCCCCATCCGGTGGACCAAGGCAGCCCGGCGACGCGCGCACTGCGTGAGGCGATGACGCTGCTCGAAGCGAGGTTGGCCGCGCTGGGGCCGCAACTGGCCGCGTTCCGCCTCGAATGCGTGGGCGCGATGTTCCTTCAGGGCGTGACGCAATATGCATCCAGTCCTGAGCATTCGGGCATGACCGCGCGGCAATTCTACGATGACATGCTCGACATGATGACGCAGGCGATTTCAGTGCTGCCGCGCACGCCGCCTAGCCCGAGCGCGTCGCCTGGGAGCTAAAGAGCGGCGGGATCAGGGCCAATTCGTCTGCCGTGGCGGCAATGTCGAGGAAATTGCCCAAGGCGCGGATCGTTGCCGCATGGTCCCGCAAGTCTTCCGGCCCGTGGTCCGGATCGAACCAGCCTTGGCCCACGGCAAAGCCGACACGCGCCACCTTGCCCGAAGAACTGCTGAAGATTTCGCCGTTGATCGCAGTGCTGGCATGGGCAAGCCACAGCACGGTGGGGGCAACAGCCTCGGGCGGGCCCATTGGGATCCGGCCCGCGCGCATGTCGGCGCGCCAGTCGCCGGCCTCGCCATTTCCCGCCCCTGACTTCCTGTAACCTGCGTCTTTCCCGCCGAAGAAGGCGTCGCGGTTCATGCGCGTGATCGCCATCGGCGCAACCGCGTTCACGGTAACGCCCGTGCCCGCCACCTCGTGCGCCAGGCACCGGGTCAGGCCTGCCACTGCCATCTTGGCGGCGCCATAATGGCCCAGCGTCGAGGCGCCGCCAAACCCGGCATTCGAGGTGGTGTTGACGATGCGCCCGCGACCTTGTGCCAGCATGAATGGCAACACCGCGCGACACATGAAGAACGTGCCGTCCACGGTCACCGACTGCATCTTGCGCCAGGCTGCATCGTCCAATTGCGCGATCGGTGAAAAGTCGATGATCCCCGCATTGTTGACCAGCACGGTCACTTTGCCGAACGCGGCAATGGCGGCGGCGACCACGGCATCGGCGTTGCCCGGCTCGGTGATCGACCGGTGGTCGGCCAGGGCACGCCCGCCCGCGCCGCGAATTTCGGCGACGACCTCGTCGGCAACCGGACGCAACTGGCCTGCACCATCGGGTTCCTGGCCGATGTCGTTGACCACAACCGCCGCGCCGCGCTCGGCAAAGGCCAGGGCATAGGCACGCCCCAGGCCACGCCCCGCACCGGTGACGATGACGACATCGTCGTCGAACCGCATCGGCCCTTGGGCAAGCGCGGTCATGCCGGAATCTCGAACAGCCCGGCGGCGCCCATGCCGCCGGCGATGCACATAGAGACCACCGCATAGCGCACTCCACGGCGCCGCGCCTCGATCAGCGCATGACCGGCCAGACGGCTGCCCGTCATGCCGAAGGGGTGCCCGATGGCAATGCCGCCGCCATCGACATTCAGCTTTGCAGGATCGATGCCCAGCTTGTCGCGGCAGTACAGAGCCTGGCTGGCGAAAGCCTCGTTGATTTCCCACAGGCCGATGTCGTCCACCGACAGGCCTGCGCGTTCCAGCAGCTTGGGAATGGCAAAGACCGGGCCGATTCCCATTTCCTCGGGCTTGCACCCGGCTGCCTGAAAGCCGCGAAAGATGCCCAGCACCGGAAGGCCTTCGCGCTCCGCCGTCTCGCGGTCCGTCAGCACTTGCGCCGAGGCGCCGTCGGAGAGCTGACTAGCGTTGCCGGCCGTGACGAAACGGCCTTCCTTCACAAGCTGTCCGTCCTTCCAGACCGGCTTCAGCTTGGCCAGGCCCTCGAGCGTGGTGTCCGGCCGCACGCCCTCGTCGGTGTCGAGTGTCATTTCCTCGCTGCCCGAGATTGTGCCATCGCGCTCGACCACGTTGCGCGTCACCGTGATCGGTACGATTTCGTCGGCGAGCCGGCCCTCGCGCAGCGCCGCGGCGGCGCGCAGGTGGCTTTCAACGGCAAAGGCGTCCTGCGCATCGCGCGGTATGCCATAGCGTTCGGCGACGATTTCGGCCGTCTCGATCATGGCCATGTAGGCGTGGGGATCGCCGGCCAGCACTTCGGCCGGTTGGGCACGATAGGTCGGTGCGTGGGCGTTGCGGGTGTGGGTGATACTTTCGGTGCCGCCCGCTACCCCCACATCGATATCGCCCGCGATGATCGCGCGGGCGATATAGGCCAGCGTGGTCAGGCCCGAGCCGCACTTGCGGTCCAGCGTGGTGCCCGGAATGGTTTCGGGCAGGCCCGAGGCAATGATGGCCGTGCGCGCCAGATTGGAGCCTTGCGTACCCCATTGCGTGCCCACCCCGATCGCCACGTCGTCGATCCGCGCAGGATCGATGCCGGCGCGGGCCACGGCGGCTTCGATCACGTGCGCGGTAAGGCGCGGGGCATCGGTGTCGTTGAAGGCGCCTTTGAAGGCGCGGGCGACGCCGGTGCGGGCAGTGGAAACGATAACGGCTTCACGCATGGTCATGGGTCCTGTTGTGGGCATCGAGAAACGCACGGGTTTCGGCGATGAACCGGGATGTGAACTGGTGGTGCAGCCAGTGACCGGCACCGGTATAATGGCTGATCTGATGGTGTTTCAGGCGGGCCAGGCGTGCCGGGCCGGGCACGGGCACCCAACTGCCTGTGCCGTAGGAAAGCTGCACGGGGCACGCGATGGCATCGAGCACGTCGTCCAAGTCGTGCGCGCGCTGGTCTTCCGGCGCGCGCAGGCGCACGCGCGGGTCGAACTTCCACCGCCAGCCTTTGTCGGCATCGTGCACCAAGGCGTGGGCTGCCAGTGCATCGACCAGCTCCGTCGCCAAGTCAGGGTGCTGTCCATGCATCCGGGCCACGGCCTCTGCCCGGGTGGGATAATGGCGCGGGCCACGCGCACGGGCCTGCGCGCGCCGGTCCAGCCATTGGCGCAGGCGCACCGCATAGGGCGTGGCCGCCGCCGCCTCATCACGCTGGATCGGCAATTCGATGCATTCGATTCCGGCAAGGGCCCATACGCGATTGGCGTCGGCCGCGGCGAGGCGCAAGGCAATGGCCCCGCCCAGGGAATGGCCGACCAACGCATAGCGCACCAGCCCAAACGCGCGCGCGATATCATGGACGTCGGCCACAAACGCTGCCAGGGCATAGCCATCCGGTCCGGCCCAGTCGCTGTCACCATGGCCGCGCAGATCCGGTACGATGACGCGATAACCGGTGGCAAGCGCGGCGGCGACACGGTCCCAACTGCGGCCGTGATCGCGCAATCCATGGACCAGGATCACGGCGGGCGCATCGCTATGGCCCCAGACGGCCACCTGGATGTGTCGCCCGTCGACGACCAGGGCCACCGTTTCAGGATGCCCGGTCATGACGCTGTCGCCAGGCTGGCCGCGCGATCACGCAGTGTGCGCCGCAGGATCTTGCCGGTCGACCCCTTGGGCAGTTCGTCGAGAAAGCGCACCGCGCTGGGCCATTTGTAGCGGGCCAGGTGGGCCACACAATGCGCTAGCACCTGATCGTCGCTCAGGGTGCAGTCCGGCCGCGTAGCGACAAAGGCTACCGGCACTTCGCCCAGCACCGCGTCGGGCTGGGCAACGACCGCCACCTCACTGATCCCGTCGATGGCGTAGATGACCTCCTCGATGTCGACCGGATAGATGTTCTGGCCGCCCCTGATAATCACATCCTTCTTGCGGTCGACGATCCAGGCAAGGCCATCGGTATCGAGAAAGCCGATATCGCCAGTGCGCAGCCAGCCATCCTGCATGGCGTGGGCAGTATCGGTCGGCGCGTTGAAATAGCCCGCCATGACATTGGCGCCGCGCACGACCAGTTCGCCCGTGACACCACGCGGCAGGATCATGCCATCGTCGTCCATGGACTCGAGCGTCACGCCGGGCAGTGCACGGCCGATGGCCTTGCCACCGGCCAGCTCGCCGACAGGATCGCACGATACCCGATGCAATGTCACCAAGGCGGTCGCTTCGGTCAGGCCATAGCCGGTGCGCACGTCAACGGCAGATCCGGCCGTGGTGACGATCCGCTGCAGCAACGCGGCGGGCACGGGGGCGCCCCCGGTCATAATGCGCCGCAGGCTGCGCAGCGCGCCGGCCCGCAGACCGGGATGATCGACGATCTTCTGCAGCATCGTGGGCACGGCAGGCATGAATGTGCAGCCATGCTCGCCGATCGCCTCGATGCAGCGGGCCGCGTCGAAGCGGGGCAGCAGCACCATGCAGGCACCGGTGACCATGATGGCATTGATGCCCTGGTTGAGCCCGAACGTGTTGAACAGCGGCAGCGCGCACAGGATCACATCCTCGGCGCCCAAGCCAAGCCAGCCGGGCGTGGCGTCGTAGTTGGCGGCGAGGTTGCCGGCGGTGAGCATGACGCCCTTGGATTTCCCGGTCGTCGCGCTGGTATTGAGCAGGAACGCCACGTCGGTCGGGGCGACGGTGGCGGGATCGGTCAGCGGCCGGGCCTTCGCCCTTGCATGATCGAGCGAGGCATAGCCGGGCAGCAGGTCCCGGCCCACGGCGCCCGCCGCGATCTTGATCGGCGGGGCCTGTGCGGGCATGCGGTCGCACCAGTCGGCGTGCAGCACGATGGCCTGCAGCCCGCAACTGTCGATCGCATGCGCCAGATCGGACTTCGTATAGGCGACGTTGAGCGGCGACACCGTGGCGCCCAGCAGCAGCAGGGCCTGTTGCACGACGATGAACTCGGGCTCTGCCGGAAGTAGGATGCCCACCCGCGTGCCCGCGCCGATGCCCAGATCGCGCAGGGCACCGGCCGTGACGCGGGCGCGTTGCGCCAGCGTCGCAAAATCGATCCGCTCGGCCCCGGCGATGATCGCCATCCGCTCGGGCGTCTGTTGCGCCCGATGCAGCAGATGCAGGGCGCGGTTGAAGTTGCGCGGCTCAGCCATGGACCAGCCGGCCTGGCGAGACTACTGCTTCGGGGATGCGATAAAACCGGGCGGCAGTGCCGCTGAACAGCGCCTGGCGCTCGGCGCCGGAGGCCGAGGCTGTGAGACGCGCGAACGCGTTCCACAGTGTGCGATAGGAGTACATCGCTTTGTCGACCGGAAAATTGCTTTCGAACATGCAGCGATTGGCGCCGAACAATTCGATGCAGGTTTCCACATAAGGCCGCCACGCCTGCGCCAGGGTGGCGGAAGAGGGCGGGCATTCCGCTTCGTGCCAGCGCGCCCCGCACACGATCATGCCAAAGCCGCCGATCTTGACTGAAACGTTGTCGCGCTTGGCCAGGTCGGCCATGTCGAGGCGCCAGCGCGCAAATAGTTCGCCGGCCCGGCCAGCATAAGGGCCGACACCCAGGATGCAGCCGATGTGATCGAGCACGATCGGCAAGCTGGGGAGTGCATCGGCCATGGCTGCCAGTTCGCCGATCTGCCCGTGATATAGCATGGCATCGTAGCCAAGGCCGAGCCGCTGGACCGTGCGCAGCCCCGCACGATAGGTAGGGTCGCCCAACAGTCCGGCGGGAGCAGGCCGGATCACCACGCCATCGGGAAAGGCCAGATCGCGTGAGACGCTGTGGCGGATACCGCGTAGCGCACCCTCGGCGGCCTGGGCATGGGCCTCGATCACGGTCTCAACCGCATCGCCCAGGGCAAGGTCGGCAAAGGCGACGATCGCCGACGCGACGTGGGGCAGCCTCTGCGCGCGGGCCGCGCGGGCGATAGCTGCCACCTTCTCGGTTTCGCCGATGGGGGCAAGGTGGGCGGGGCCGTTGTCGCGATAGCCATAGTGAGCCTGGACGAAGACGGTGGCCTTCACGCCCGGTACCGTGGCGAGATCGTCGGCCAACTGGTCGAGCAGATAGGGATGCCCATCCTGGACCCACAGGTGATGGTGCGAATCGATGATCGGGAGGTCCGGATCGAGCAGGGGCTCTTCGTGCCGCGCGAGCCAGGCAGCGTTGGGTGGCGGGTACCGAAACCGCCCCGTTACATCTAGTCCCACATTCCGCTCCCTCGCCTTGTTCTATCCGATAATGTTTCGGGGAAAATGAAATTGCAAGGCCCAAAAACCGCAGATATCACGGGTAAGATCGCGCATATACTGAAATTCCATCTCCAAAATTCCGACGAAACGTCGAATTTTGTTTTTGACATCGGCGACGCGCCGGGCATACAAGATGGGGGAGAGGCCGAAGGAGTCCGCAGCGGCGAATTTCGGCGAATGACAGGGTGAGGAAGCCAATGGGTCTCAGTAAGGTTGCGGTGCTCGCCTCCGCACAAACCGAGTTGCGTCCGGCGTGGCGTGACGCGCAGCACATCGATCTTATTTCGTCCGTCGTCGCCAACGTGTTCAAGGGCACCGGCCTGACGCTGGACGATGTCGATTTCGTCATCGACTCCGGCAGCGACGTTCTAGACGGTCGCTCGATCTCAAATTGCGGTTTCCTGGGCGCGCTTGGCGCTCACCACAAGGAAGAGGCGCGCGTCGAGGAGGACGGGCTGTGGGGCGCGCTTTATGGCGTCAACAAGATCCGCTCGGGCGCTTCGTCGATCGGACTGATCGTTGCTTATTCCAAGCCTTCGGAATCCGACATCGACCTTTACTGGTCGGCGATGGTCGAGCCGTTCTACCAGCGCCCGGTGGGCTTTGGCCAGAAGGCCGCCCTGGGTATCCAGGCGCAGCGCTATCTTGCCGCGCACGGGATCACCGATGAAGCCCTTGCCGCGATCGTGGCCAAGCGCTGGGCCGACGCGGCCGCCAACGGCAACGTGGCAATCGATACCTTGCCCGATGCCGCGGCCGTGTTGGCTGGCGACGAGGCGGCGTGGCCGCTGACGGATTTGATGATTTCCCGCCCGCTCGATGGCGCGGTCGCCGTGCTGATTTGCAACGAAGACGTGGCGCGCCGCACGGGGCGTCCGCCGGTGTTCATTACCGGCATGGGCACCAGCCTGGAAACGCACAACTTTGCCGACCGCAGCATCAACCGGCTGGATTCGGTCGCGGCCGCCACGCGCATGGCGCTGGGCAAGGCCGGTTGGGACAAGGCGGCAGCCGACGTGGTCGAAACCAGCGGGAGTTCCGTCGTGGGCGAATTGCTCGCGCTCGAAGGACTGGGCCTGGCGGCTGCGGGCCGGGGCGCCGAGATCGCGCTCGATCCGGCGGTCAACGCTTCGGGTGGGGCGCTGCCGGCTGATCCGATCATGGCAACTGGCCTGGTTCGGCTGGCCGAGGCGGCCAAGCGGCTTTCGACGCCGGTTGCGGCAGGGGCAAAGGCTCCCGCGACCGCACTCGTTCATGGCACCGGCGGTGTCGCGATGCAGACCAACTGCGTCTTCACTCTCGAGGTTTGATCATGGGTCGCGAAGTAGGAATCGTTGGCGTCGGGCAGACGCATCACGCGCGTCGCCGTACCGACGTCAGCCAGGCAGGCCTTGTGCGCGAGGCCGTGGACCGGGCATTGGCCGACGCCAATCTGTCGATGGACGACATCGATACGGTGGTGATTGCCACCGGGCCGGTGCTGTTTGCCGCCGTGAACCAGCCCGAAAAGTGGGTGGTCGATGCGATCGGGGCGCAAGGCAAGTCGGTGGTGCGGCTTACCAGCGGTGGCGGCGCCGGGTTTGCCGGTGCGCTGGCTGGCTATTACCAGGTAGCCGGCGGCTATTCCGACCGGACGCTGGTGGTTGCCTACGACAAGCTGTCCGAAGGTCAGCTGCAGTACTCGATCTCGACGCTTTACGATCCCTTCTGGGGCCGGGAATTCGCGGTAGGGATCATGGGCTTTTCGGCCGCCTACTGGCGCGCCCGCATGGACGTGCTGGGTCACACCGAGGAAGCGGCGGCTATGGTTGCGGCCAAGAACCGTAACAACGCCCTCAAAAACCCCTATGCGCACCAGAAGAAGGCGGTGACGGTCGAGGATGTGCTGGCGTCCAAGCCGCTGTGCTGGCCGATCAAGCTGCTCGACGTGCCGCCGATTTCCGACGGTGCCGCAGCGATCGTCTTGGCGTCGGACAAGGTGGCGCACCATTCGACCACGCGCCCAGCCTGGATCCGTGGCATGGCCTATTGCTGTGAGGCGGACAATGCGCCGGAGCGCTCGCTGATGCTGTCCGAGCCGCTCGCCATCGCATCGCGCCAGGTCTATCGTGCCGCTGGCATCACCAACCCGCGTCGCCAGTTCGACGTGGTCGAGGTGCAGGAACCGTATTCCTGCTTCGAATTGAACTATTACGAAAGCCTGGGCCTATGCCCGCCGGGGCAGGCGGCGGACCTGGTGGCTTCGGGCGCGACGCAAGTCGATGGCGACATTCCGGTCAATCCCTCGGGCGGGTGCATGGGCGCAAATCCGATCGGTGCGGTTGGGGTCATTCGCCTGATCGAGGCGGCGACCCAGGTGATGGGCCGCAACGAGACGCACCAGATCAAGGACGCCAAGCTGGCGCTGGTCCAGTCCGGCGGCGGTTGGGCCAACTTGCGCGGCTGCGCCGTGCTTAGCGCCTGAGGAGGGATAGACGATGTTCTACGCACCTGAAACCGCACCGATCGATCTGCCCACGTTCAAGAGCACGATCTCGCTGCCCTACACGCTCACCCCCGGCAAGTCGGCGGGGACGTTCCTGGCCGAAATGCCCAATCGCCGCATCGTCGGCACGCGGTTTGCCGATGGCGCGGTGATCGCGCCGGGGCAGGATTTCTCGCCGGTCGATGGCGAGGAGCCGGTGGCCCTCGTCCAGGCGCCGGAAACCGGCGAACTGACGGCCTTTACCCGCACCGGTGGCGTGGTTCTCGGCCTTGTCCGGCTGGACGGCTGCCGCAATGCCTTCGTGCACAAGATCCTTGCCGATATCGACACGCTGGCGGTGGGACAGCGCGTGGCAGCGCGCTGGTCGACCAGCGAGCAGGGCACGTCGATCACCGCGATCGAAGGCTTTGTGCCAGCGCCCGACGCTCCGGTTGGGGATGTGTTGCCACTCGATACCCCGGCCGAACCGCTTGGCGTAATCAACTATGCCATGGCGCTGCACTATGACCATGCCTACGGCCCCTATTACGGCCGCATGTTCGACGAAATCCGCCAGAATGGCGTGGTCATGGGGGTGCGTGGTTCCAACGCCGACGAGGCCCTGCTGCCCCCGCGCGAGATCGACGACATCACGCACAAGCGCACCGGCACGTGGAAAGCCTGCGCCGATACCGGCACGATCCGCGCCTGCTCGCTGATCAACATGGAGGTCTATGGCCAGACCCGGCCGGTGCCCTATGCCTATGCCGAGATCGTGCTCGACGGCGCTTCCACCAAGATGATCCACATCGTCGAAATCGATGACCTGGAAACCGCCAAGCAGACGATCAAGCCCGGCACGCGCGTGCGCGCGGTGTGGACGCAAGGCGAACGCAAAGGTGCGGTTTCCGACATCGAGCGTTTCGAGGTGATCGGCGAATGACCCACTGGACGGTCACCACGCTGCGCATCGGCGAGCTATACCTGCAGCACGGCGGGGCCATCGTGCGCGATCCCGTGCACGTGTGGCTGGTGCGCGGCGCGGTGGCCGGCAAGGCGGTGAACCTACTGGTCGATAGCGGCATGGCCGACATTCCAACCGTGCATCAGCGCCTGAAGGTCAAAGGTTGGGGTGGCGGCCACGCCGCGCTGACTGCGGCCCTGGGGCAAGAGGGGCTGGGGCCGCAGGACATCGACTATGTCGTGTGTACTCACCTGCATTTCGACCATGCCGACAACCTCGACCTGTTTCCCCAGGCTTGCGTGGTGGTACAACGGGCCGAACTGATGGCGGCGGTCGACCCCGTGCCCTCGCAGCGGATCTTTTACTGGAAATCCACGCTGCGCAACCTGATCGAGCGCAAGCGACCAGCGCAGTTGCGCCTGGTCGAAGGCGACACCGACCTTCTCCCCGGCATCCGCGTGCTGAGCGTGCCGAGTCATACCGAGGGCATGCAGGTGGTGGTGGTGACGACGGAAAAGGGGCGCGTCGCGCTCGTTTCGGACCTGGGCGATCACTATCGCTATTGGTATCCAGCCGATCCGCGCGCGACCGACCACCCGCTGCGTTCGCTGTCCGACGCATTCCTTACCGGAAACATCCGCAGCGAGAGTGAGCGCGTGTGGCAAGCAGCCATGCGCCGCGTTCTGGACAATTCAGATATCGTCGTGCCCGCGCACGACTTCCGCATCCCGCTGCGCATGCCGGAACAGTGGTTTGCCATCCCGGACAGCACCGACGGCGATCTGGCGCACGTGCCGCCGGCCGACGACGAAAATTGACAGGGGCCGACATGGACTACGAGAACATTATCTACGATGTGAGCGAGCGCATCGCCACCATCACGCTCAACCGGCCCGACGCAATGAACGCGACGACGGACCAGCTCTACAGCGAACTGCAGCACCTGATCCCGCGCATCGCCGCCGATCCGGGCGTGTCGGTGGTGATCCTGACCGGTGCGGGCCGTGGCTTTTGCGCCGGTGCCGATCTCAAGGCCAGCAAGGACAGCCTAACCCCGCTGCAACGCCGCGCGCGCCATCGCTGGATCCTCAAGGAAGTGCTCGAACCGCTCTACAAGCTGGAAAAGCCGGTGATCGCGGCGGTCAACGGGGCAGCGGCAGGGGCTGGCGCCAATATAGCGCTGTCGTGCGACATCATCATTGCCAGCGAAAAGGCCAGTTTCATCCAGGCTTTCGCCAAAGTGGGGCTGATGCCCGATCTGGGCGGCATGTTCTTCCTGTCGCGCGCGGTCGGGATCAACAAGGCCAAGGAACTGTGCTTTACCGCGCGCAAGGTTCCCGCCGAAGAAGCGCTGGCGTTGGGCATTGCCAACAAGGTCGTTCCGCACGACGCGCTGATGGACGAGGCGCGTGCCATGGCGCGCCAGATCGCCGCTGGGTCGCCCACGGCCATGGCCATGAGCAAGCGGCTGCTCAACATGTCGCAGACCGCGACGTTCGAGCAAATGCTGGAGTTTGAAGCCTATTCCCAGACCATCGCCTATCTCACTCCCGAATACCGCGAGGGTGTCACGGCGTTCCGCGAAAAGCGCGCGCCCGATTTTGCCGGGGCCGCCGAGCGAGCTTCGGCGGGCCAGGACTGACAGGGAGCACCGCGATGGATTTCAACTACACGCCTGAGGAGAGCGCGTTCCGGGCCGAACTGCGGGCGTGGCTGGCCGATGCGCTGCCCAAGGGTTGGGGCGACACCGTATTCGAGCCCGAGGACGAGCACGAACGGGCGATGTTCCGGCTCGATTGGGAACGCAAGCTCCACGCCGGCGGCTGGAGCGGGATCAACTGGCCCAAGGAATATGGCGGGCGCGGCGCGACGCTGATCGAGCGCGGCATCTTTGCCGAGGAAATGGCCCGTGCCTCCGCGCCCGAGGGCATCAACATCATCGGCCACAATCTGGCCGGGCCAACCATCCTCGCCCACGGCACCGAGGCGCAAAAGCAACGCTTCCTGCCGCCGATCATTTCGTCCGACGAAATCTGGTGCCAGGGATTTTCGGAACCCAATGCCGGTTCCGACCTCGCCTCGGTGCGCACCCGCGCGGAGCTTGTGGGCGACAAGTTCATCGTCAACGGCCAGAAGATCTGGACCAGCTATGCCCAATATGCCCAGTGGTGCTTTGCCCTGGTGCGGACGAATCACGATGTGCCCAAGCATCGGGGCCTGTCGTTCCTGCTGATCGACATGCGTTCTCCGGGCATCACGATCCGCCCGCTGCGACAGATTTCCGGCGAATCCGAGTTCAACGAGACCTTCTTCGACAATGTCGAAGTGCCGGTGGAGAACGTGGTCGGAGCGGTCAACGAAGGCTGGAAGATCGCGATGACCACGCTGGCCTACGAGCGCGGCCCGGAAGATGCGCTGGGGCGCCAGGTCCGCTTCAAGCAGGAACTGGACAAGTTGGTCGCCACATTGTGCCAAACCACGCAGGGCGGCCGCGCCGCGATCGACAATCCAGCGATACGTCAGCGCCTGGCGCGGGCCATTACCGAGATCGAGATCATCCGGCTCAACGCCCTGCGCTCGTTCAGCCGCTATCTCGATGGTGCGGATCGCGGTGCCGATGCCTCGATGACCAAGCTCTACTGGAGCCACGCTGCCCAGCGCATGTACGAATTGGCGATGGACGCGCTCGGCCCTGTCGCGCCGATATCGGGTCACGATCCAGCCGCTCTCGCGCTGGGCCGTTTCCAGCTCAGTTGGCTGCAATCCAAGGCCTTCACCATCTACTCCGGCTCGTCGGAAATCCAGCGCAACATCATCGGCGAGCGCGTGCTCGGGCTTCCGCGCTGACGCGCGGCTGCTGCAAGGATACTGAACCATGTATTTTGCCTTTGACGAGGACCAGAAAAGCCTGGGCGATACCGTCGCCCGGCTGCTTGCCGACCAAGACGGGTTGCGCGCGCCAGACCTGGGTCGTGATGCCGTCGACCCGGCGCGTACCGCGCTGGCCGAGCTGGGCCTGTTTGCCATGATGGTGCCCGAGGAACAGGGCGGAGCAGGGCTCAAGGCTGTCGATCTTGCTCTTTCGCTGGAAGCCCTGGGTGGCGCGCTTGCTCCGGCAGCGGTGCTTGATGCTCTGCTGCTCTCCGAAGTGTTGGGTTCGCATGGCACGGCGGCACAGCGGGACGCATTCCTGCCGCCGCTTGCCGCTGGCGAATTGCGCGTTTCCGTCGCCCTGTCTGAAAAGGGCTGCGACGACGCGCCCCATGCGGTGCTGGCGCGCGTGTCCGACGGGAGGTTGACCGGAACCAAGCTGCTGGTCCGCGAGGCCGCCGATGCAACCCACTTTGCGGTGGCGGCACAGGGGCCCGCCGGGCCAGGCCTGTTCCTCGTGTCGGCGAAAGCCGCTGGCGTCTCGATCCGGGCGCACCAGGACATCGATCCCACGTCGGGCCTGGGCGCTGTAACGTTCGACGATGTCGTCCTCGATCCCGACGCATTGGTCGGCGCTGGCCATTCCGCTGCGGCAGTCGAGCGCCTGTTCGATGGCGGGGCGGCAATGAGCGCCTGCCTGCAATTGGGCATCGCGGCACGGATGCTGGATTCAGCCGTGGAATATGCCCGAACCCGTGTCCAATTCGGCAAGCCGATCGGTTCGTTCCAGGCGCTCAAGCATCGCTGCGCCGATCTTGCCGTGGCATTGGAGGCCGCACGGTCGGCAACCTATTATGGCATCTGGGCTTATTCCGAGGATGCCCCCGATCGGGCCCGCGCCGTGTCCATGGCCAAGGCCTATGCCGGCGAAGTGGTGCGTGAGGTTTGCAACGAGGCCATCCAGATCCACGGGGGCATGGGGTTCACCTGGGAACTGGGCCTGCACCGCTATTTGCGCCGCGCCAAAGTGATCGAACATGCCTTTGGCGCCGCCATCTGGCACAACGAACGGATTCTGATCGAAACCCTGCGCGACGAGTTTGGGCAAGACGCCACCGTGGATCGGAAAGTGGCCTGAGCGATGGCCGCCGCCGGTTCGATTCCGATCGATAACGAGTGATGGTTCCGCCTGCGGCATGACGTGGGCTGATGGAAGGGAGAGCGTGGGGTATGGCCCACATTGATTTTCTCGACGAGACGATGCGCGATGGCCAGCAGAGCTTGTGGGGCTTGCGGATGCGTGCGGGAATGGCCTTGCCGGTCACTCCGCTGATCGACCGCACCGGCTTCAGCACGATCGACCTGACGGGCGGCGGCATGCTCGACGTGCTGACGCGTTATTGCCAGGAGAACTATTGGGAGGGCCTCGACCTTCTGGTCGCCTCGATGCCCAATACGCCGTTGCGGGCGGGCCTGCGTGCCAATGCCAACGTCACGTTCGGGATCACTCCGCCGGCCTTGATGGACTTGTGGGTGCAGCGGCTTTGCGCGCACGGCATCCGTTCATTCTGGATCTATGATGTGCTGTTCGGCATGGATAACATGCTGCGCCTCGCCAAGGTTGCCAAGGAGGCCAATGGTGCCTGGGTGGCTGGGGCGATCATGTTCGCGCTTTCTCCGGTGCACACGGATGAATTCTTCATCGCGAATGCGAAGAAGCTGGCGGACAGCCCGTACATCGATTCCATTCTGCTTTATGATACGGCGGGAGTTCTGGAGAAGGACCGGATCCAGCAACTTGTGCCTGGGCTGGTCCAGGCAGCCGGCGGCAAGCCGATCGAATTTCACTCGAACAACCTGCTCGGGCTTTCGGCCAAGGCCTATCTCGACGCGATCGACTGCGGGGTTTCGGTTATCCACACCGCCAGCAGGCCGATGGCCAACGGTCCTTCGGTGCCCTCCACCGAGATCATGGCGCGTAATATCCAGTTGCGCGGCCATAGCCACAGTCTGGATGAATCGCTGTTCCAGCCCGTGGCCGACCATTTCCGCGCCGTGGGCAAGGCATCGGGCAACCTTGTCGACCAATATGCCGAATACGACGAGTTCTCGATCCAGCACCAGATTCCCGGCGGGATGATGGGGACGTTCAAGGCCCAACTGGCCATGCACAAGATGATGGACAAGCTGCCCGAGGTGCTCGACGAAGTCGCCGCCGTGCGCCGCGACCTGGGCTATCCGGGCATGGCCACGCCGTTCAGCCAGTTGGTCGGCATCCAGGCGGTGCTCAATGTCGTCACTGGCAAGCGCTATGGCACCGTTCCCGACGAAGTGATCCAGTATGCGGCCGGTTTCTATGGCGAACCCGTGGCGCCGGTCGATGCCGATGTGCTGGACCGGATCATGGCGGCGCCCCGCGCCAAGGACGTGATGGCCCAGCCGCCGGAAATGCCCGATCTCGACACGCTGAAGAAGCGCTACGGCACGCAGGACGAGGACGAACTGCTCTACCGCGCGTTCGTGCCGCAGCCCGATATCGACAAGATGCGCGCGGCCGGGCCGGTGCGTCGCGATTATCCGCTGCTCTCGTCGCCCGAACTGGAAGACGTGCGCAAGCTCATGCAGGTCGCGACGCTGCCGGTGGTGGAAATCAAGTCCGAAGGCCTGAGCCTAAGCCTTCGCCGTTGAACGCGCTCCCAGGGGGGCAAGCCGCCACGCCACGGCGTGCTGAAAACCAAAACCAGAGGATGGTTCTGAGCCATGACGCACAAACCAGTCATCGACAATCCGGTCGATCAGGTTCGCCTGCTGATCGAGGAGTTCACCCGGTCCGGGATCGCGACGCTGCACATGCGGTCCGGTCCGTTCGAACTGCTGCTGTCCAACGATCCGGCGGCCGGCGCGCTGGTCACTGCCCAGCCTGCCGCGGCCGCGCCGACTACGCCCGCTGCTGCCGCAGCTGTGGCGCCGGCAGCAACGCCTCCGGCGTCAGCGGCGCCAGCCGCAGCACCCCCGGTGACCGCGCCCGGTGCCATTCCCGAAGGCGCAGTGATCATCGTTGCGCCCAATCTTGGCACGTTTTACCGCGCGCCCAAGCCCGGTGCGGCGGCCTATGTCGAAGTAGGCGGCAAAGTGGGCGGCGAAGATGAAATCTGCCTGATCGAGGTGATGAAGCTGTTCACGGCCGTCAAGGCGGGGCAGGCCGGCACGATCGTCGCCGTATTGGCAGACGATGGCGCGATGGTCGAGGCGGGGCAGCCGCTGTTCGCCCTGATGGCCGACTGATGGCGATCCGGCGTCTCTTTGTCGCCAATCGTGGCGAGATCGCTTTGCGCATAGTCCGCGCCGCGCAGGCGCTCGGGATCGAGACGGTCGTGGCCGTATCCGATGCCGATCGCGACACTGCGGCGGCGCGACTGGCCGATCGGGCGGTCGTGCTGGGGCCGGCGCAGGCTGCGCGAAGCTATCTCGATCCACGCCTGGTCGTTCATGCGGCCAAGGCCAGTGGTTGTGACGGCCTCCATCCCGGTTATGGCTTCCTGTCGGAACGGGCCATCCTGCCCCGGCTCTGTGCTGAAAACGGGATCGCTTTTGTCGGCCCGGAACCCGATGTGATCGACTCGCTGGGCGACAAGATTCAGGCGCGGGCCATGGCGCGCGCGGCCGGGGTGCCGCTGGTGCCGGGTTGCGATGGCGTGGCGACCGCTGCAGACGCCCGCCGGGAAGGGGATCGG
This sequence comes from Novosphingobium sp. GV079, assembly GCF_003058045.1. Lineage (NCBI taxonomy): Bacteria > Pseudomonadati > Pseudomonadota > Alphaproteobacteria > Sphingomonadales > Sphingomonadaceae > Novosphingobium > Novosphingobium sp. GV079. The sequence continues at coordinate 193,851 of NZ_QBUE01000007.1, forward strand.
ATCGGCTATCCCGTGCTGCTCAAGGCCGCAGCCGGCGGCGGTGGGCGCGGCATGGTCATTGCCCACAACGGCGACGAGGCCGAAGCCGGCTTCCACCGCGCCTCGGCCGAAGCGGTTGCCGCCTTTGGCGATGGCACGCTGTTCATGGAACGCTTCGTGCCCCAGGCCCGCCATGTCGAGGTCCAGCTGATGGGCGATGGCAAGGGCGGAGTGGTGCATTTCGGCGAGCGCGACTGTTCGGTGCAGCGCCGCTACCAGAAGCTGATCGAGGAAGCGCCCTGCGTGGCCATGCCGGATCACTTGCGCCAGCAGTTGCACGAAAGCGCCTGCGCGCTGGCAGCTTCGGTCAACTATCGCAACGCCGGCACGTGCGAGTTCCTCTATGACGTGGCGCGCGAAGAATTCTACTTCATCGAGGTCAACGCCCGCATCCAGGTGGAGCATCCGGTCAGCGAGATGATCGCAGGCTTTGACCTGGTGCAGGAGCAGTTGCGCATTGCCGGAGGGTCGCCCCTGTCCGTATCGCAGGACCAGGTCAGGCTCACGGGCCACGCCATCGAATGCCGCATCAACGCCGAAGACACCGCACGCGATTTCATGCCCTCGCCCGGGCGGATCACGCGCTGGGCGCCACCAACCGGCGAGGGAGTGCGTCTCGACAGCCATATGTCGGAAGGGGCGATGATCCCGCCCTATTACGACAGCATGATCGGCAAGCTGATCGTGCATGCGCCAACGCGCGATCTTGCGATCGACCGGCTCGACGCTGCGCTGGCCGATTTTCGCGTGGAAGGCATCGCCACGACCATCGGCTTGCATCGCGAAATCATCGCGCACCCGGATTTCCGGGCCAATCGCATCCACACCCGTTGGCTTGAACAAGTGCTGCTCGCCGAACGTAAAGGGGCCGCCGCATGATCGCACTGGACGACAACGCCCGCCGCACGATTACCAATGCGCGCGCCTTGCTCGACGCGATGCTGGCGAGCGGCTGGCAGCAGGTTTGCCTGCAAAGCGCGGAAGGGGATTTCTTCCTGGCCCGTTCGCCGGGGACGCCCAATCCGCTGCTGGCCCCCGCACCCGTGGTGGCGCCGGCCGTGCCGCCTCCGCCGCCGGCGATCGCCGCGCAGGCTTGCACGATCAGAGCACCGCATGTCGGCACGGTGGCATGGTTGTTGCCTATCGGGAGCCAGCCGGGCAAGGGTGACGCGGTGGCGCGGCTGGCTGTGCTCGATACGCTGGTCGATGTGCCCGCGCCGCTGGCCGGGGTGGTCGTATCCCATGGGATGGCTGCGAACGACCTTGCCGAATACGGCACCATCCTGCTCGGCATGGAGGGCTGATATGGCGTCGATAGCGCGCATTGATCCCTCCGTCCGCACCGACTGGAGCCGCGAGGAAATCGCCGCATTGTTCGACCTGCCGTTTACCGAGCTGGTGTTCCGCGCCGCCGCCGTGCACCGCGACCATCA